>JADCBH010000333.1 GCA_020253595.1 Brevundimonas sp. | reverse complement strand
GCTCGATGATGGGCTGGCAGGTGCCGATCCTGACCGACGACGCCCACGGCAAGGCCCGGATCGAGGACATCCCCGGCGACGCCCTGGCCACGGCCGTCGACGGCGGTGAGATCGTGGTGGTGCCCGGCTTCCAGGGCGTCACCCGGGACGGACGGATCACGACGCTCGGCCGCGGCGGCTCGGACACCTCGGCGGTGGCGGTGGCGGCGGCTCTGGGCTGCGCGTGCGACATCTACACGGACGTGGACGGTGTCTACACGACCGACCCGCGCATCGAGAACCGCGCACGGCGTCTGGAAAAGGTCTCCTACGAGGAGATGCTGGAGATGGCGTCGTTGGGCGCCAAGGTGCTCCAGACCCGCTCGGTCGAACTGGCCATGGGCATGCGCGTGCCTGTGCGCGTGCTCTCCAGTTTCGTTGAGCCCGACGAGCACGGAAACCTTCCGCCGAAGTCCGGCACCCTGATCTGCGACGAGGAGGAAATCGTGGAAAAACGCATCGTGTCCGGCGTCACCATGAGCCGCGACGAAGCCCGCATCACGCTTCTGGGTCTGTCGGACCGCACCGATGCGCCCGCCGACGTGTTCACGCGACTGGCCGAGGCGAACGTCAACGTCGACATGATCGTGCAGAGCCAGGCCCGCACCGAAGGTGCCGTGAACCTGACGTTCACGACGGGCCGCCGTGACGCCGCCCGCGCCGCGGACCTGATGCGCGAGGCCCAGGCCGCGCTCGGCTTCGAACAGATCCGCGTGGACGAGGACGTGGCCAAGGTCTCCGTGGTCGGCGTGGGTATGAGAAGCCATGCCGGCGTCGCCCAGACCATGTTCCGGGCCCTGGCCGACAAGGGCGTGAAGTTCCAGGCGATCTCGACCTCGGAGATCAAGATCAGCGTTCTGATCGACGCGGCCTATGCAGAGCTGGCCGTGCGCGCGCTGCATTCGGCTTACGGGCTGGAAGCGGTATAGGATCGGCTGAAGCCGCCCTAATCTGGGGCGGTAGCAGGGAGACCGGATGGCCGTAGCGGGCGGAGCGATGACGAGGGGGCCGCGCGTCCTCCTGCGCCAGATCCGCGAGGCGATGGCCGATGGCGGCCCGGCTCAGGGTCGGCTCGACGTTGTCGTCAAGACCATCGCCCAATCGATGGTCGCAGAGGTTTGCTCCATCTATCTGCGCCGGGCGTCGGGTGAGCTCGAACTGTTCGCCACCCAGGGCCTGAACCCGGACGCCGTCCACAACACGCGGCTGAAGCCTGGCGAGGGCCTCGTGGGCGAGGTGGCGCGCCTGGCCCAGCCGATCAGCCTGTCGGACGCGCCCAGCCACCCCAGCTTCTCCTATCGGCCGGAGACGGGCGAAGACCCCTATCACGCCTTCCTCGGAGCGCCCCTTCTGCGCGGCGGCCGGGCCATCGGCGTTCTGGTCGTGCAGAACCGGGCCGAGCGTCGCTATGACGAGGACGAGGTCGAGGATATCCAGACCATCGCCATGGTGCTGGCCGAGACGGTGGCATCCGGCGAGCTTCTGGCGGCCGACGAACTGCGCGACGTCGAACTGGCACCCCACCGGCCCGAGCGGCTCAAGGGCCAGAGGTTCGCGGAAGGCCTGGCTTACGGCCACGTCGTCCTGCACGAGGCCCCGCTGCCGCCCGAGCGGCTGCTGGCCGAGAACCAGCAGGTCGAGGAAATCCGTCTCCGCGAAGGGTTGAACACCCTCAAGCGGTCCATTGACGACCTGCTGGACGGCGGTCAGGGCAAGCTGGCGGGCCAGTCGTTCGAGGTGCTGGAAACCTACCGCATGTTCGCCGACGATCGGGGCTGGAACCGCTCGCTGGAGGAGGCTGTGCGCGGTGGCCTGACCGCCGAGGCCGCTGTGGATCGGGTGCGCAACGAGCACCGGGCCCGCTTCGCTCAGGCCCGCGATCCCTATATCCGTGAGCGGCTGCACGACTTCGAGGATCTAGCCAACCGGCTGCTGAGGGTGCTGGGTGGCGAGACGCCGGGCGAGCGCGAGCTGCCCGACGACGCCATCCTGGTCGCCAAGAATCTGGGTCCGGCCGACCTGCTGGAGTATCCCCGAGACCGAATCCGCGGCCTTCTGATGGAAGAGGGTTCTGCGGCCAGCCACGCCGCCATTGTGGCCCGCGCCCTTCAAATCCCATGCGTCGGTCGCCTTCAGGGCGTGCGCGACCGGCTGAGCGAGGGTGACTTGGTCATCGTCGACGGCGAGACCGGCGAGGCCCACCTGCGGCCCCGTTCGGACATGCTGGAGTCGCTGCGCTCACGCATGGCCGTCCGCAGCCAGCGCCAGGCCGAGTTCGCAAAGCTGAGAGATACGCCCGCCGTCACGCTGGACGGCACCCGGATCACGCTCCTGACCAATGCCGGCCTCGCGGTCGATCTGGAAAACCTGGACGCCACTGGGGCGGAGGGCATCGGCCTGTTCCGCACCGAGTTCCAGTTCATGGTGTCGGAGGAGCTGCCGCGCCTGAACTCCCAGACCGAGCTCTATCGTCTGGTCCTTGATGCCGCCGGCGACCGGCCCGTCACCTTCCGCACGCTCGACATCGGCGGCGACAAGGTCCTGCCCTACATGGAGACGACCGAGCGGGAAGAGAATCCGGCGCTGGGCCGTCGCGCCATCCGTCTGGGGCTGGATCGCCCGAGCTTGCTCAGGCTGCAGCTGCGCGCCTTGCTGGCGGCGGGGGCCGGGCGCGAGCTGCGGGTGATGTTCCCCATGATCGCCACCGTCGATGAGTTCCGCGCGGCGCGGGATCTGGTCGACGTCGAGTGCGAATGGGCGCGGCGGCGCGGACGGCCCTTGCCGGCGCTATTGCGGGTCGGGGCCATGATCGAGTGCCCCAGCCTGCTGTGGCATCTGGACGCGCTTCTGCCCCTGACGGACTTCGTCTCAGTCGGGTCCAATGACCTGTTTCAGTACATGTACGCGGCGGACCGGACCAATCCGCTGGTATCGGACCGCTACGATCCCCTGTCGCCCCCGGCGCTGCGGGCGCTCCAGACCATCCAGAGGGCCTGCGCCGAGACCGGTACACCGGTGTCGGTCTGTGGCGAGCTGGCGGGACGACCGCTGGAGGCCTTCGCCCTGATATGTCTCGGCTTTACGCGCCTTTCCGCTCCCGCCGGCGGGGTTGGACCGGTCAAGCGCATGATCCTCTCGACGGATCTGTCGGCCGCGCGTCGCGGGATGGACAAGCTGCTCGGCTCTTCGGCCGGATCGGTCCGCAACGAAATCGAGAGTCTGGCCCGGAAACTGAACGTGGGTCTGTGAGCCGTTCCCTTTCGGGACGGCGAACATGCTTAACAAGACGTTGAACCAGCGGCCGAAATGGGTTATCCACAAGACGAGTTCTCTATCCCCGCAACGGCGGGCGGGATCCGTCACAGCAGCGTGCTAGGCGGTCCCGTGTGGGGTGCAGCTTCGGGCGGAGTAAGCCCGATGCGGAGTATGGGGCAGGGCGTAATGGCGCTGGATACGGGGAATGTCCCCGACGAGTTTCGGGCTCATCCGGACTGGAAGGACCCTGTGCCCTCCATCACTGACGCCCCGACTCTTGGCGACGGCCTCAAGCGCACCCGGGAAGAATCCGGCCGATCGCTCGCCGAAATGTCGGCGGATACCCGGGTTCACGAACGGTATCTGCGCGCCCTCGAACAGAACGATCATTCGGCCCTGCCGTCGCGCGTCTTCGCCATCGGATACGTGCGGGCCTATGCCGGCGCACTTGGCCTGGACGAACAGTTGGCGGTCGAACGCTACAAGCGCGAGACGCCGGACGCGGCCGTGCCGCTTCAGCCGCCAGTCGGCATCGCCTTCGAGGAAGTTCGCCGCTACTCGCCGCGTATCATCGGGGCCATCGCCCTGATCGTGCTATCCATCGTCGGCTGGAACGTCTGGCAGCGCGTCAGCCTGATGCGCGCACCCCAACCCTCCGATATCGCCGAAGTTCCAGAGAGCTGGAGCCTGGGGGCCGTCATCGGCCAGCAGCCGGTCAGCGTCGGCGCGCCCCTGCCGGCCCCGCCGGACCAGACCACGCCGGCCCTGTACCTGACGCCTGGACTCGAGGCTCAGCTGACCGGCATCGACCCGGCGGACACCGAAGCCCTGGCCGCTGCGGCGGCGGCCAATGCTCCCCCGGTTCAGGCTGCCTTCAATCCGCGCGGCGCGGTCTATGGTGCCGAGGCCGCGGCATCGCAGGTCGTGATCCAGGCCCGCGAAGCCGCCGCCTTCGTCGTGCGCATGAGCGACGGGCGGGTTCTGTTCGCCCGACAGCTCGCGGCGGGAGAGGCCTGGCGCGCGCCGGTGGGCGTCAGCGCCCTGATCGACGTCTCCGAGCCGGCGGCCTTCGACGTCTACCTGAACGGCGAGCATGGCGGGGCTCTGCCCGCGCCCGTGACGCCCCTGGCCCAGCTGAACACCCGCGCCGCCGCTCTCGCCCGCCAGACGGCCGCCCGGGTCGAGGCCGAGGTCACGGCCCGCCAGGCGGCTGCCGCCCGTGCGGCGTCGGCCACCCAGGCGGCCGTGACGCAAACAACCGACGACGCCCAGACCGTCCTCACAACGGCCGTCGCGCCGCGCTGAGCCCTCGAGAATGGTCGTCATGGCCTTGTCTCGACCGCTCGCCTATATTCCCGCCTCATGAGCCACGACGCGACAGAACTCGGCCACATCCGTCCCTGGCGGACCATCGAACGCAGGAAATGTCGTCAGATCCGCGTCGGCTCGGTCGCGGTCGGCGGCGACGCGCCGATCAGCGTCCAGTCGATGACGAATACCCCGACGTCGGACGCCGCGGCGACCATCGACCAGATCCGTCAGCTGGAAGAAGCCGGGGCCGACATCGTGCGCGTCTCCTGTCCCGACGAGGAATCGACGGCGGCGTTCAGGACCATCGCGCGGGAATCCAGGGTTCCGCTGGTCGCTGACATCCACTTCCACTACCGGCGCGGCATCGAGGCGGCGGAGGCCGGCGCGGCCTGCCTGCGGATCAACCCGGGAAACATAGGCAGCCCGGACCGGGTGCGCGAGGTCATCCAGGCGGCCAAGGATCACGGCTGCTCCATGCGGATCGGCGTCAACGCCGGCTCGCTGGAGAAGGAGTTGCTGGAAAAGTACGGCGAGCCCTGTCCCGACGCTATGGTCGAGAGCGCGCTGAACCACGCCCGCATCCTGCAGGACCATGACTTCCACGAGTTCAAGATATCGGTGAAGGCGTCCGACCCCTTCCTGACCGTCGCGGCCTATCACCAGCTGGCCGAGGCGATCGACTGCCCGCTGCACGTCGGCGTGACCGAGGCGGGCCCCTTGCGGACCGGCACGATCAAGTCGTCCATCGCCATGGGCAATCTGCTGTGGGCCGGCATCGGCGACACGATCCGCGTGTCGCTGGCGGCGGACCCGGTCGAGGAGATCAAGGTCGGGTTCGACATCCTGAAGTCGCTGGGTCTGCGCCATCGGGGCGTCAACATCATCGCCTGCCCGTCGTGCGCGCGTCAGGGGTTCAATGTCATCGAGACGGTCGGCATCCTCGAGGAGAAACTGGCCCACATCTCCACGCCGATGAGCCTGTCGATCATCGGCTGCGTCGTGAACGGGCCTGGCGAAGCGCTCTACACCGACATCGGCTTCACCGGCGGCGGTGCCGGGTCGGGCATGGTCTATCTGAACGGCAAGATCGCTCACAAACAGGCCAATGAGGGCATGGTCGACAAGATCGTCGAGATGGTCGAGCAGAAGGCCGAAGAGCTGAACGCCGCCCGCGCTGCCCAGGCAGCCGCCCTGGAAGCCGCCGAGTAGGCACTCCTTTTTCGATCCCGACACGCTAGGGTGCCGCGAGTACGAGGGAGGGGATTCGTGACCGTCAACCTGCGCCTTATCGGTCTGCTTGCGGCGAGCCTCGCGCTCGCCTCGGCCGTCCCCGTGGCGGCCCAGGACGCGGTGACCGTGACGGCGCCGGCGCCGAGCGCGGTCCTTGGCGATCTGACGCTGCGGGCCCCTGACGGTCGCGATATCCCGGTCTTCGTCTTTCCGGCCGCAGAAGAGCGGGCGGTCGTGGTGTTCAGCCACGGCCTGGGCGGAGACCCCCGGGCCTATCGCGAGATCATCGGCCGGTGGGCACAGGCCGGGTTCACCGTGGTCGCGCCGTTGCATGTCGACAGCCAGAGACACCCGGGCGGAGGGCGCGCCGGCGGGGCCGTGGCCTTCATGACGCGCATCGCTGATCTGGCCGTGGTGCGTGACCATGTGCGCGCTCAGCATGCCGGAAAGCCGATAGCCGCAGCCGGACACTCGTTCGGGTCCCTGCTGTCCCTGATGGCCGGCGGAGCGGTGACGGCGGTCGGTCCGCAAAGCGATGCCGACGTCCGCGCGGTTGTGGCCCTGTCGTCGCCCGGAGCCATTCAGGGGCTGGTCCAGCCAGAAACCTACGGCGGGCTGACAGTCCCGATGCTGATGGTCACGGGCGATGCGGATGTGGTCGAGACCTATGCGCCCGACTGGCGCGCCCATCGAATTCCCTTCGACACGGCACCGCCGGGCGATCGAATGCTGGTGATCTTCGAGGGCGGCGGACACGGTCTGGTCGCCGAGGGCACCGAGGCGCAGAGGGCGTTCCTCGCCGAGGTGACCCTCGATTTCCTGCGGGCCCATGCGTTGGGCGATCCGGAAGCGCAAGCCCGGCTGGCGGCCCTGTCGGCACCGGCGGGCGTACAAATCGAAAGGCGCTGATGTCATGAAGCTGTTCATAGCCCCGCCCTCACCGTTCGCGCGCAAGTGCCGGATCGTGGTCCGCGAGAAGGGACTGCTCGACCGGGTCGATGAGCGTCTGGTCAACCCGTACGAGAGCCCCGAGGCGCTTCTGGCGGTCAATCCGATCGCACAGGTGCCCGCGCTGCTCACCGACGACGGCGAGGCGATCCTGGACAGTCCGGTGATCTGCGAATGGCTGGACCGGCACGGGTCGGGTCCGGTGTTGTTGCCGGTCGATGGCCTGGAGCGGTGGCGGGTCAAGCGCGCGGAAGGGCTGGCGTCGGCCGTGCTCGAGATGGGCGTCAAGCTGGTGCTGGAGAAACGTCGGCCCGAGAGCGAGCGGTCGCCGTCGTGGATTGCGCGGTGGATCGAGAACATGGGGCGCGCTCTGGATGCTCTCGAGGCCGCCGACATCGCCGCCGATCCGCTGGACATGGGGGTCATTACGGCGGGCTGCGCCGTGACGTGGCTGGATTTCCGCCACCCCGACTACGACTGGAAGACCGGGCGTCCGGGGCTGGTCGCGCTTCAGGCGGCGCTGGAGACACGCGAAAGCTTCCGCCAGACCGTTCCCGCCTGACGCTCAGGCCAGTTCCCCGAGCACCTTGAGCACGCCCGCGCCGTAGCGGTCGATCTTGGACTGACCGACGCCGGGAATGGCGGCGAGCGCGTCGAGCGTGCCCGGCTCGCGCGTGGCGATCTCCAGCAGGGTCTTGTCCTGAAAGATGACATAGGGCGGGACGTGCTGTTCGGAGGCCCGGTCGCGGCGCCAGGCGCGCAGAGCCTCGAAGCGGCCCCGGATGTCGGCGTCGAGCGCCTCCACGGCAGCGTTGCGATCATTGCGGGTCCGGTTTCGGGGACCGCTTGATCGGCCTGAGGTGTCGAAGCCGACAGGGGTGCGGCGCACCTCCACCTTCGTCTCGCCGCGATAGACGGCGCGGACCCGGTCCGGGTCGCCCAGCATGACCAGGGGCTTGCCCTCGTTGGGGTCCTCGACCAGCAGGCCCTCGAACATCAGGTGATCCAGGATGTCACGCCAGCCGGTGGGCGCGATATCCTTGCCGATGCCCCAGGTCGAGAGATCGCTTTCCCACGGCTGGACGTCCTTGGTCTTGCCGGTCAGGTGATCGACGATGCGCCCCCGGCCGAAGCGACCGCCCAGCCGCTGAACCGCCGCCAGGGCCTTCTGGGCCGGGACGGTGGCATCATAGAGGGCCGG
>JADCBH010000332.1 GCA_020253595.1 Brevundimonas sp. | reverse complement strand
CGGGCCAATCCTGTCGACGAAGACGGACGGGTGACACTGGGCGACATCTTCGAAGGGGCCGGCGCGGCCTCGGGCGTGGTCGTGGCCAGCCGGGCCGGCCCATCGGTCGTCTTTGAAGCCGGTCAGCTCCAGGCGCTCGCCGCGCGGTCGGGCCTGCAATGGTCCAATCCCCAGAACCTGCGTCGCGTGGTGGTCCGCAACGCCGCCCTCGCCCCGGGAGCCGTAGTCCCGGCTGCTGCGTCCGCCGCCCGACCTGCGGCACCGGCAGGCGCGACGGTGTCGGTCCTGACCTACGCCAGGAACATCGCCGCTGGTGACGTGGTCCAGCCTGAAGACGTGGTCTGGACCGACGTCCAGGCGCACCTGGCGGCCGGGGGTGGCCCCAGCGACGCCGAGCAGGTGATCGGCCTGTCCGCCCGCCGGGCCCTTCGCGCCGGTGCCGTCGTCGGTGCCCGCGACCTCGCCGCGCCCCAGGTCATCGCGCGCAATGACACCGTCGAGGTCGCCTTCGTGGCCGGCGGCGTGACCCTGACGGTCACCGGCCGGGCGATGCGTAACGCCGCCGTCGGCGAGCCCGTCACCATCACCAACCTGACCTCCGGCCGTCAGATCGAGGCGGTCGCCACCGGTCCCGGCCAGGCCGTCGCCGGCCCACAGGCCCAGGTCGCCCGCGCCAACGCCGCCCAGTACGCCCTTCGCTGAGGAATCCCAGTCATGCGTCAGTCCCTCGTCCTCACCGCACTTGCTGTCACCGGCCTGTCGCTCGGCGCCTGCTCCACAGCCGTCGAAGCTGTTCGCGGACCGGAACTGGCTCCCATCGGCTATCCGTCCCAACTGGTTCCCGTGTCCCAGGCCTACCAGGATCCGCCCCAGCCGCGCTCGGCCAGCGCCAACTCCCTGTGGCGGACCGGGGCCCGCGCCTTCTTCGGCGATCAGCGGGCACGCCGGATCGGCGACATCCTGACCGTCTCGATCCGCATCGACGACCGCGCCCAGACTTCGAACACCACGTCGCGCAGCCGCACCAATGACATCACGGGGGGTGTCACGAACTTCTTCGGTCTGGAAAACAGCCTGGGCCGCGCCTTCCCGGGTGGCTTCGATCCCCAGAGCCTGGTCGGTGTCGAAGGGTCGTCCAACGCCAATGGCACGGGATCCGTGAGCCGGTCGGAGCGTGTCGACCTGACGATCGCAGCAGTCGTCACCGACGTCCTGTCGAACGGCAACCTCGTGATCCAGGGTCGGCAGGAAGTGCGCACCAACCGCGAGGTGCGCGAGCTGACCGTCGCCGGCATCGTGCGCCCTGAGGACATTTCGTCCGCCAACACCATCGCCCACACCCAGATCGCCGAGGCCCGCATCAGCTATGGCGGTCGCGGCGATATCAGCCGCGTTCAGGCGACGCCTGCGGCCCAGAGCCTGGTGGAGCGGTTCAGCCCGTTCTAGGGGCGCTGGCGGTCGTCGCCGAGGATCGTCGCCCAGGATCGTCGCGTTGCGATCCTCGCGGATCATCCGGTCTTCGGCCAGTTCGTCCTGTCTGGACGCATGACCCTCGCCGTTGCCGATCCCCCGCAAGCGGTCCTTGTGGAAACGGCCCCGCTTGCCAAGCTGCGCTGCTTCGTCGAGCCTTGCGAAGGCTGAATTTGGAGATGTGTGTGATGCGCAGGACCTGGGCACCGATCATGGCGTTGGCGGGCTTGACCGCCGCATGCGCCAGCGTTGAGCCCAGCGCGCCGCCGACGCCCGTCGTCACCGCCGCTGCGCCCGCGCCCATCCCCGGATACGACTGGTTCCTGAGTGAGGATGCGGGCACAGCACGCCTCGCCTACGGGATCGAGGCTTCCGACGAGCTCAAGCTCGGCCTGGACTGCACCGTGGGCACGGGCAAGGTCGATCTGGTCGCGCTCGGCAAGACCGGTTCGTCCCAGATTCAGCTGGAGTCCGGCGGAAAAACCGAGCGGTTCGACGCCGAGGGCGAGCCGTCCGAGCTTCATGACGGCGACCTGCTGACCGCGACGGCCGATCTGGACACGCCGGTCCTGCAGCGGTTCCGCAGCCTGGGCTGGATCGCCCAATGGGTGGATGGCGAGCGGACGGCCTATGCCCCACAGCCCGGCTCGGAGGTCAATGTGGAGCGCTTTTTCGCCTTCTGCGACTAGGCGAGACCGAGTTCGGCCCGGGCCTTGCGCGTCAGCTTGCCTGCGACAATCCCGTAGGCGCTCGCAAGATGCTCGGCGAGCTCGACAGGGTCCCAGTCGGCCGGGTTGGACAGATGCACCCACTTGGCCCGCGCCAGATAGGGCGCAGGCACTGCCCTTCCGCTTTCGGTCAGGACCGCATAGGCGATGTCGGATACCTTGAACGACAGACCGCCGTGGCCACCGACCATGGCGAACATCTTGCCACCCACCCTGTAGGTATCGTGATCATCCCCAAACGGGTGATCCAGGGTGGCCCCGGGCAGAGCCAGGCAGACCTTGCCCACACCTGCCCGGTCCATGCTCAGGCCTCGACGCCCACGCCGATCGGGCAGGTCACGCCCGTCCCCCCGATGCCGCAATAGCCGTTGGGGTTCTTGGCCAGATAACCCTGATGGTAGTCCTCAGCGAAATAGTAGGGTCCAGCCGGCGCGATCTCGGTCGTGATCTGACCACGGCCGGCCTTGGACAGGGCCGCTTGATAGGCGTCGCGCGACGCCTCTGCCTCTCGCCTCTGCGCATCATCCAGGACGTAGATGGCCGAGCGGTAGGTGGTGCCGACATCGTTGCCCTGGCGCATGCCCTGGGTCGGGTCGTGGTTCTCCCAGAAGGCCTTCAGCAGCTCGCCGTAAGTGATCTCGTTTGGATTGAAGACGACCTGAACAACCTCGGTGTGGCCGGTCAGGCCGGTGCAGGTCTCCTCATAGGTCGGGTTCGGCGTGATCCCGCCAGAGTAACCGACCGACGTCACCCAGACGCCCGGCAGCTGCCAGAAGATCCGTTCCACCCCCCAGAAGCAGCCCATGCCGAAGATCGCCGTCTCGAAGCCCTCGGGATGGGGGCCCTTCAACGGACGACCGCTGACGAAATGAACCTCGTCGGTCTTCAGCGGCGTTTGCCGGCCTGGCAGGGCGGTGTCAGCGGTAGGCAGGGTGGTCTTCTGGCTCAGCATGGATGCGATCCGGGACAAAAAGGACATGGCCGCCATATGGGCGGTGCGGCTCATCTTCGCCAGCGGCCCGCTTGCCGTTACGATCCGCCTGTTCTATCAGCCTGCCCTCCCGGGGCGACCTCCCGGGCGGATCGCCCGTGTGGTGAAACGGACAGGTGGCGGAGTGGTCGATCGCGCACGCTTGGAAAGCGTGTGTAGGTGAAAGCCTACCGAGGGTTCGAATCCCTCTCTGTCCGCCACCGGGCTCTCTAAGATTCTGTATTTACACGCGAAAATCAGAAACAAGAGTTGGTGCCCTAACTCAAGCCCCAACGCCTGCACGTGGGCACCGGGCTTTTCGCCCCCTTGATGTTTCCACTGGACCCGTGCGCTATCGTTCGGAGCTGAGGCGGCGTTCGGTGTGGGGACTGGAAGATGAGACTAACGGTCGCGATTGCACTAGTAGCTTCGTCGATGCTTGGGGTTTCAGCCCCCGCGAAGGCCGATTTCCTCACCGGCAATGAGCTTTTTGCGCATTGCACCGCGCCCGAAACGGACCCGGTGTATTTCGCGAAGAGGTCATCATGCCGCGAATACATAACCGGCGTCCATGATGGGATAGAGGCAACGTCTGGGGTGGTCAGCTACGCGCTTGATCGAGCAGGTGACCCCATACGTTTAGTCTGCGCGCCTCCGGGCGTAACCGCCCGTCAGATGCGAGACGTGGTAGTGACTTACCTAGAGCGTCACCCTGAAACCAGACACCAGAGCGCCAGTCGGCTTTGTCAGCCCAAACTGATTGCCCCGCGCGGGCCGGCTGCTTAGCGTGACCATATGGCCCGCTCCACCAACCCGTTCCGCTACTTCGACAGTTCGCCGGAGGTGATCCGGACGGTGGTGATGATGTACGTGAAGTTCCCACTGTCGCTCCGGAACGTGGAGGACCTGCTGGCGGAGCGTGGCATCGACATCTGCCACGAGACGGTGCGGCTTTGGTGGAACCGCTTCGGTCCGATGTTCGCCGCCGAGATCCGTCGCAAGCGGGTCCAGAACATGCGCGCCTTCACCCACTGGCGATGGCATCTCGACGAGGTCTACGTGAAGATCAATGGGGAGATGCACTACCTCTG
>JADCBH010000331.1 GCA_020253595.1 Brevundimonas sp. | reverse complement strand
GGCTTCTGTGGGATGGGCGCATGCCGCACTTCCCTGGCCTCGGCTATCCGCTGGTCCCCGGATACGAATCGGTCGGCCAGATCGTGGACGCGGGAGAAGCCGCGCTGGACCGCATTGGTCAGCGGGTTTTCGTGCCCGGTTCCTCTCACTTCATCGACGCGCGAGGCCTGTTCGGCGGTGCTGCGCGAACGCTGATCGCGCCCGCGGCCCGCACGGTCGCCTTGCCCGACGGGTTGGGTGACGAGGGCGTGCTGTTGTCGCTGGCGGCAACCGCTTATCACGCCATCACTGGCGGAACCGCCCCGGACCTGATCGTCGGTCATGGAACGCTCGGGCGTCTTCTGCTGCGCCTGACCGAAGCGATGGGTGCCGAGCGTCCGACGGTCTGGGAGACCAATCCCGTCCGTCGTCATGGCGTGGCCATTCACCCCGATGCGGATGATCGCTGGGACTATCGCTCGATCTACGACGCCTCGGGCGCAGAAGACCTGATGGACTTCCTCGTGGCGCGTCTGGCGCGCAGCGGAGAGATCGTCCTGGCCGGGTTCTATGAAGCGCGGGTGTCCTTCGCCTTTCCGGCCGCCTTCATGCGCGAGGCCAGGTTCCGCATCGCTGCAGAATTCCGTCCTGAGGATGTCGTCGCCGTCACCGCCCTGATCGAGGCGGGTCGGTTGAGCCTCGACGGCCTCATCACCCACCGCATGGCGGCCAGCGAAGCCAACGACGCCTACCCGACCGCGTTCGGCGATCCTGCCTGCCTGAAGATGATCCTCGACTGGAGGAACTGCGCATGACCGTGACGTTGATCACCCACAAGCATCTCCGTGAAGAAGCGAGGCAGGAGCCGCCGCCCGTTCACACCGGCGAGGTCACCAAGGAAACGCAGATCATCGCCATCTACGGCAAGGGCGGTTCGGGCAAGTCCTTCGCCCTGTCGAACCTCAGCTACATGATGGCCCAGCAGGGCAAGCGGGTCTTGCTGATCGGCTGTGATCCCAAGTCCGACACGACCTCGCTGCTGTTCGGCGGCAAGTCCTGTCCGACCATCATCCAGACCTCTGCGGCCAAGAAGCTGACCGGCGAGGAAGTCCGGATCGAGGACGTCTGCTTCCAGCGGGACGGTGTCTTCGCCATGGAACTGGGCGGGCCTGAGGTCGGACGCGGGTGCGGCGGACGCGGCATCATCCACGGCTTTGAACTGGTGGAGAAACTGGGCTTCCACGACTGGGGCTTCGACTACGTCCTGCTCGACTTCCTGGGAGACGTGGTGTGCGGGGGCTTCGGCCTGCCGATCGCGCGCGACATGTGCCAGAAGGTCATCGTCGTCGGGTCGAACGACCTGCAGTCGCTTTACGTCGCCAACAACGTCTGTTCGGCGGTGGAGTACTTCAGGAAGCTCGGCGGCAACGTCGGCGTCGCCGGCATGATCATCAACAAGGATGACGGCACCGGTGAGGCTGCGGCCTTTGCCAAGGCGGTCGACATCCCGGTCCTGGCCTCGATCCCGGCCAATGAGGACATCCGGCGCAAGTCCGCCAACTACCAGATCATCGGTACGCCGGACGGCGAGTGGGGCGACCTGTTCGCGGGCCTGGCCCAGGCCGTGACCGACAGCGTTCCTCAGCATCCCAAGCCCCTGACCCAGGACGGGCTGCTCGGCCTGTTCAGCCCTGATCAGGTCGGTGGCGAAATCCAGCTGGTCCCCGCCAGTCAGAGCGACATGCGCGGCGCGAGCTACGTGCCCAAGGCATCGCTCGAAGTCATCTACGACGAGGCGGTGTAGTTGATGGCTGACGGTCCCGCCCGCATGGATACGGCCACGCCCGAGCCCGTCTCGGTCGATGGCGGCTGCCATGGCGGCAAGGCAGAGCTGCAGGCGGCAGCCGCCCGCGCGGGCAAGTCCGAGATCCTGGCCAAGTACGCCGCGGACTATCCGGTCGGGCCGCACGACCAGCCCCAGTCGATGTGCCCGGCCTTCGGCTCCTTGCGAGTCGGTCTGCGCATGCGCCGTACGGCGACCATCCTCAGCGGGTCCGCCTGCTGCGTGTATGGCCTGACCTTCACCAGCCATTTCTACGGCGCGCGCCGCTCTGTCGGATACGTGCCGTTCAACTCCGAGAGCCTGGTCACCGGCAAGCTGTTCGAGGACATCCGGGACGCGGTGTTTCAGATGGCGGACCCGGCGCTGTACGACTCGATCGTGGTGACAAACCTGTGCGTGCCGACCGCGTCGGGCGTTCCGCTGCAGCTGCTGCCCAAGGAAATCAACGGCGTCCGCATCGTCGGCATCGATGTGCCGGGCTTCGGCATCCCCACACACGCCGAGGCCAAGGACGTCCTGGCCGGAGCCATGCTGAACTATGCCCGCAAGGAGGCCGAGGCCGGCCCAGTCGCGGCACCCAGGGACAGGACCGACAAGCCGACCATCACCCTGCTGGGCGAGATGTTCCCTGCCGATCCGATGATCATCGGCCGGATGCTGGAGCCCATGGGTCTGGCGGTCGGGCCGGTCGTGCCGACGCGCGAGTGGCGAGAGCTCTATGCGGCGCTGGATTGCGCAGCGGTCGCGGCGATCCATCCCTTCTACACCGCCAGCGTGCGCGAGTTCGAGGCGGCAGGCCGCAAGGTCGTGGGCTCGGCACCCGTCGGCCGCGACGGCACGGCCGCGTGGCTGCAGGCCATCGGCGAGGCCTGCGATGTGCCACAGGCCAAGATCGACGCGGTCAAGAACGCCATGCTGGGCGCGATCGGCGCGGCACTGGCCGCAACCCCGATCAAGGGACGGATCACGGTTTCTGGCTATGAGGGCTCCGAGCTGCTGGTCGCCCGCCTGCTGATCGAGAGCGGGGCAGAGGTCGACTATGTCGGCACGGCCTGCCCGCAGACCCGGTGGTCGGATCCTGATCGCGAGTGGCTCGAGTCCAAGGGCGTCACCGTCAACTACCGCGCCTCGCTGGAGCAGGACCTGTCGGCGGTCGACGCCATCAAGCCGGATCTGGCCATCGGCACCACGCCGGTGGTGCAGCACGCCAAGGCGATGTCGATCCCGGCGCTCTACTTCACCAACCTGATTTCGGCGCGGCCCTTGATGGGCCCGGCGGGCGCGGGGTCGCTGGCCCAGGTCATAAACGCCGCCATCGCCAACAAGGCGCGCTTCGACCGGATGAGCGCCTTCTTCGACGGCGTCGGCTCCGGCGACACCTCCGGCATCTGGTCCGAGACGCCGGTCGCCCGTCCCGAGTTCAAGGCCCGCTACGCCAAGCAGATGGCGGCTGCGGCCAAGGCCGAGGAGCACGTCGGGACATGACGCTGATCCTCGATCACGACAGGGCCGGGGGCTACTGGGGGGCCGTCTACGCCTTCACGGCCATCAAGGGCCTGCAGGTCATCATCGACGGCCCGGTGGGCTGCGAGAACCTGCCGGTCACGAGCGTGCTCCACTATACCGACGGCCTGCCGCCCCATGAACTGCCGATCGTTGTCACCGGGCTGGGCGAGGACGAACTGGGCCGTCACGGCACCGAAGGCGCCATGAAGCGGGCGTGGAAGACGCTCGACAAGGATCTGCCCAGTGTCGTGGTGACCGGCTCGATCGCCGAGATGATCGGCGGCGGGGTGACGCCCGAGGGCACCAACATCCAGCGCTTTCTGCCGCGCACCATCGACGAGGATCAGTGGCAATCGGCCGATCGTGCCCTGACCTGGCTGTGGACCCAGTTCGGGCCCAAGAAGATGCCGCGTCCGCGCGATCGGGCCGAGGGCGACAAGCCGCGCGTCAACCTGATCGGCCCGATGTACGGCGTGTTCAACATGCCTTCGGACCTCGCCGAAATCCGCCGCCTGGTCGAAGGCATCGGGGCCGAGGTCAACATGACCTTCCCGCTGGGCAGCCATCTGGCCGACGTGAGAAATCTCGCCGACGCCGAGGTCAACATCTGCCTGTACCGGGAGTTCGGGCGCGGTCTGTGTGAAGCGCTCGAAAAGCCCTATCTCCAGGCACCGATCGGGCTGGACTCCACGACCCTGTTCCTGCGCGAGCTCGGTCGTCTGACGGGGTTGGACCCCGAGCCCTTCATCGAGCGTGAGAAGCACACCACGATCAAGCCGCTGTGGGATCTCTGGCGTTCGGTCACGCAGGACTTCTTCGGCACCGCCAGCTTTGCCATCGTCGCCAACGAGACCTACACGCGCGGCGTCCGCAAGTTCCTCGAGGACGACCTCGGCCTGCCTTGCCAGTTCGCCATTTCGCGCGTGGCCGGAAGCAAGACCGACAACGCCGCGATCCGCGACCTGGTGCGCGAGACCAGACCTCTGGTCCTGTTCGGCAGCATCAATGAGCGCATCTACCTGGCCGAGGCCGGTGGCGGCGGCCACGGTCCGCAGGGCGTGTGGGTCCCCGCGTCCTTCCCCGGCGCTGCGATCCGCAGGCACACCGGCACGCCTTTCATGGGCTACGCGGGCTGCACCTTCCTGATCCAGGAAGTCTGCAACGCCCTGTTCGACGCCCTGTTCGCCATCCTGCCCCTGGCGTCGCAGCTGGACGCTGTGGAGGCGACACCGGCCCGGCCGCACGTCGAGATCGCCTGGGAGGATGCCGCTGCTGATGAACTGGAAAAGCTCGTCGCAGCCCAGCCTGTAATCGTACGAATTTCGGCGGCCAAACGCCTGAGAGACGCTGCGGAGCGCGCCGCCCGCCAGGCTGGAGAGGACAGGGTTACCCTGGACCGTCTCTTCGCCGCCAACGCCATCGTTCTGAGCGGGAGGGCCGCATGACGCGATCCCCCTTCCGGCTCGGATGCCGGTTCCGTCGCTCGGCCCGTCCGGGCGCCGGAAACGACCACGGGATTTCCCCGTGGCCGACGACCCGCTCCAACGAAAGGAGGAGAGATGTCTAATCTACCTGAGTCAAACGGTGGGTCCTTCACTGGACTTACGCCTGAAGCAGCCAAGGCATTCCATGGCCACTTCATGGCCAGCACCGTTGGGTTCACGGTCATCGCGATCGTGGCCCATACGCTGGTCTGGTTCTGGCGGCCCTGGTTCGCCTAGGTCTCCACTCTACCCAGTCGTCAAGGTCTAAAACCTTGTCGTCGCCAACAAAGCCACACGATGGCTATGGAGGACCACAGTTATGTGGAGAATTTGGCTTCTGTTCGATCCCCGTCGGGTGCTGGTCGCAATGACCGTCGCCCTGGTTACGATGGTTCTTCTGCTTCATTTCATCATGATCAGCGGACCGACGTACGACATCGACACCTGGGCGGGGGGCCCCCCGCAACCTGCGGCTTCCGCCGCAGCACCCTGACGGGTTCTACCGCTAGTGCGGCGCGCGGGCGGGCCGGAGCCATCCGACCCGTCCGACGCGACCCTCGAGACTTTTAAGCCCAGACCGCGGGATGCGGCCATACGGGCGAGGAGACGGTCATGGCCTTGCTGAGTTTTGAGCGAAAATACCGCATCAGGGGTGGGACCCTGATCGGCGGTGACCTGTTCGATTTCTGGGTGGGGCCGTTCTATGTCGGCTTCTTCGGCGTAACGACGGCGTTCTTCGCCGCGCTGGGGACCGCCCTCATCTTTTACGGTGCCGCCCTTGGCGACACCTGGAACCCCTGGCTGATCTCGATCAATCCGCCGGACGTTTCCTATGGCCTGACGCTGGCACCCCTGCGCGAAGGCGGAATCTGGCAACTGGTGACGATCTGCGCGGTCGGAGCCTTCTGTTCCTGGGCGCTCCGGGAGGTGGAGATCTGCCGGAAACTGGGCATCGGACTGCACGTCCCGATCGCGTTCGGCGTCGCCATCCTGGCCTTCGTGACGCTCAACGTCATCCGGCCGTTCCTGATGGGGGCGTGGGGCAACGGCTTTCCCTACGGCATCTGGACCCACCTCGCTTGGGTCTCCAACGTCGGGTACCAGTACCTGAACTTCCACTACAATCCCGCGCACATGATCGCCGTGACCTTCTTCTTCACGACGACACTGGCGCTGGCGCTTCACGGCTCCCTGGTTCTGGCTGCGGCCAACCCTGGACCCGGCAAGGAAGTCCGGCAGCCCGAGCACGAGGACACCTTCTTCCGCGACTTCATCGGCTATTCGGTCGGCACCCTCGGCATTCACCGGGTCGGCCTGTTCCTGGCGCTTCAGGCCGGGATTTGGAGCGCGATCTGCATCGTCATTAGCGGTCCCCTCTGGGACAAGGGCTGGCCCGAATGGTGGGACGGCTGGCGCAACCTGCCGATCTGGCAATAGGGGAGGGCGACTGAAATGAACGCCTATCAGAACATCTTCACCCAGGTTCAGGTCCGGGGGCACGCCGAAATGGGCGCGCCGATGACCGACAGCGATGAGTGGCGCGCCGGCAAGCCCTTCTTCGTCCACTGGATCGGCCGTATCGGCAACGCCCAGATCGGTCCCGTTTATCTGGGCTGGACCGGCATGATCTCTCTGGTGACCGGGTTCCTCGCCTTCGAGATCATCGGCCTGAACATGCTGGCCCAGGTGAACTGGAACCCGTTCGAGTTCGTCCGCCAGCTGCTGTGGCTGGGCCTCTATCCGCCGCCGCCCGAACAGGGCCTCAACATCCTGCCTCCGCTCGACCAGGGCGGGTGGTGGCTGATCGCCGGCTTCTTCCTGACGGTGTCGCTGATCAGCTGGTGCATCCGCAGCTATACGCGGGCCAAGGCCCTGGGCCTGGGCACCCATACGACCTGGGCGTTCGCCTCGGCGATCTGGCTGTACCTGGTGCTGGGTTTCATCCGCCCGATCATGATGGGCAGCTGGTCCGAAGCCGTGCCGTTCGGGATCTTCCCGCACCTCGACTGGACCGGAGCCTTCTCGATCACCTACGGCAACCTGTTCTACAATCCGTTCCACGCCCTCTCGATCGTGTTCCTCTATGGCTCGACCCTGCTCTTCGCGATGCACGGGGCGACCATCCTGGCCACGACCCGCTACGGCTCCGAGCGTGAAGTCGAGCAGATCACCGACCGCGGCACCGCAGCCGAGCGGGGTGCCCTCTTCTGGCGCTGGACCATGGGCTTCAACGCCACGATGGAGTCCATCCACCGCTGGGCCTGGTGGTTCGCCGTCCTGACCACCCTGACCGGCGGCATCGGCATCCTGCTGACCGGCACTGTGGTCGACAACTGGTTCGACTGGGCGATCGCACACGATTACGCCCGTTAATCCGGACGCCGGCTGATCCCTGCCCCTGCTCTGGGCTCAGTCGGCCAAGGCCCCGCGCGTCCCGTCGCGCGGGGCCTTTTCTTTGCGCCAGGCTCAACCATAGAGACGCGGTCATATAGCGACGATATGGTCACTCATCGCCGTCTTGAGGGGCAGAGTCTTGATCGGGAGCCGTGCTGATCTGACCCGCGTTTTGGTCCGCAGCGGAACAGTGACGCTTTTGGCGCTCGGCATAGCCATGATGCTGGCGGCGCGCTTCCAGAACGTGAACCTCGTCGTCCTGCCGTTTTTGCAGAGGGCGGCGGATCCCGCGCTTTATGCCCAGGATGTCTACGTTGGCACCGCTATCGTAGGGCGATCCTCACCCCTATTCGCCCTGTTGGAGGCACTGCGGTTCGACATCACCGCGCCTCTTGCCGTGATGCTCAGCTATGTCGCCGCTTCCGCACTGGCGGGCTGGGGAGTCTGGCGGATCCTGACCGGTCCCTTTGGGGTGCGAGCGCCTCTGACAGCGTTTGCGCTGTTGTTCCTGGCCATCTTCGCCGACTTCAAACTGGTCGAGTTCAACAAGGGCAGCTGGATCTTCGAGCACAACTTCAGCTTGACCATGCTGGCCGCGGCCGGCCGGGTCTGGTTCCTGTATGCCTTGCTCACCTGGCGGCCGACGCTCATGGCTGCAGTGCTGATCCCGATCAATATGCTCGCCTTCAAGGTCGGTTGGCCGCTCGTGCTGATCGCCGGGGCTGTGCTGCTCTGGCGTCGCGAGCGCTCGCTCTCGGCTTGGGGTCTGCTGGCGGCCAGCATGATCGTGCCTGTGTGGACCGCCCTGACGCAATCGGCACGCCTGCCGACCGAGGAAGCTCGCGCCGTTCTGGAAGTCTTGAAGACCGCCTACACCAGAGAGGACGACCCGTTCGCCATCTCCTGGGTGTCGAAGGCGTTGCTTGCGGCCGGGTTGGGATTGGTCTGGTTCAGGGGGCCGACATACGGACCGGCGGTCGGTGTAGGCCTCCGCTGGATTGTGCTTGTCACGGTCGCGATAGCCATCGGCGGCGGGATTTATTTCGCTCTGTCAGATTGGCTTCCGCCCGTTCCGGCCATCGTCTTGCTCAGCCCGGCGCGTGCGCTGGAGACAGCGGGGCTGGTGGCCTACCTTCTGGCACTGGTCGAGGTTATCCGCGCCAAGGCGCTGGGCACCACTGAAAAGGTTCCGCTGCTGCTTTCGCTGGCGGTCCTGAAGGTGACGCCTGATCTGACCTGGGTCTTCCTGGCCGCGCTTATGGCTCTCTCGGCCGTTGCTATCTGGATGGTGCGGCGTTGGCTGGAGGGGCGCTGGCCGGTTTTTGGAAGGTTGGCCGATGGCCTCAGCCTGACGGGTCTGATCGCGCTGGCCGCACCCCTGATGGCCGCAGTTTTCCTGTTCAACCTCGCAGGCGTGCGGTCGGTCCAGGCTTATGATTCAGGCCTCGGCTTCCGTGACAATACGATCTCGCCCGAAGCCGCCGACATGCTTCAGATGGTGCGCGCAGAGACGCAGGATCGCCGCCTCGTCTTCCTCCAGTTCAATGGCCAAGACTGGAGTATCGCCCGCTGGAACGCGCTCGCTCGCAAGTCAGGGCTGGGCGGCGATCCCTACTACCTTCCTCGGCTTGCGCTGATGGAACGGCAGGCACGACAGAACGACCTGATCCGCAGCCTGTCCGTAGAGGTTGGAGCTGGGCAGGTGTCTCCGGAGACGGCGGCCCAGCTGTCTGCCTGCCACGCGAACGTCATCGCACCTCGATCTGCGCAAGCCGCGCTCGGCGAATGGTTCGTGGCGCGGCGTTACGGCGACTGGGTCGAACTGACGCCGCCGCAGGCGGCGCCGCTCGACCCGATCTGTCGCTGATCCGTCACCCCTGGGCGGCAAACCCCTTGCCGCCGTTGGAGGGGCGGCGGCGGCGTGGACGGCGGCGGATTTCGCCTTCCGTCACCGGTTGCGCGGCCGGGCGGGCGTCGGCCTGGGGCGCGCGGCTGCGGCTGCGGCTGCGATCGGCGGCCAGGGGATCGAACGGCGTGACCGGCGCTACGGCACGATCTCCGCCGCCCTGGCCGCGATGGCCCTTGCGCTGACGATGCGGCTGGCCGCCGTGCGGTGCCTTGACGCCTTCGCGGCGCGGGTTGCGAGGACCGCGCGATTGCGGCTGGTCACGGCCGTCGTCGGGCATGGAGGCCTTCTTGCCGACGCCGGCCGCCATGATGGAGGCGTCCAGACGACCCAGCGTGGCGTCGTTCCTGCGGTCCGAGGCCGGGATCTTCTGGCGGGTGACCTTCTCGATGTCGCGCAACAGCTTCATCTCGTCGCCGGCGACGAAGCTGACGGCCGAGCCGTCCTTGCCCGCCCGCGCCGTGCGACCGATGCGGTGAACATAGGCCTCGGGCACGAAGGGCAGCTCGAAGTTCACGACGTGGGAGACGTTGTCGACGTCGATGCCGCGCGCGGCGATGTCGGTGGCGACCAGCACCCGCAGCTTGCCGGCCTTGAACGCGGCGAGGGTGCGCTCACGCTGGGGCTGGGACTTGTTGCCGTGGATGGCGCCGGCCTGGACGCCGCCGGCCTCCAGATAGGCCGCGACTTTGTCGGCACCGTGCTTGGTCTTGGTGAAGACCAGGCAGCGCGAGTAGTTGGGATCGGAGAACATCTCGGTGAGCAGGGCGCGCTTCCTGCCCTGTTCGACCCAGATCACCGACTGGTTGATGCGCTCGACCGTGGTCGACTGGGGCGTGACCTGGACGCGCACCGGGTCCTTGAGCAGGTCCGCGGCCAGCTTGCCGATCTCGGTCGGCATGGTCGCCGAGAAGAACAGGTTCTGGCGACGGTGCGGCAGGCGGGCGACGACCTGACGGATCGGCTTGACGAAGCCGAGGTCCAGCATCTGGTCGGCCTCATCCAGTACGAAGATCTCGGTGGTCGAGAGGTCCAGAGTCTTCTGCTGCATGTGATCCAGCAGACGGCCGGGCGTGGCGACCAGCACATCGAGGCCCTGTTGCAGGGCACGTTCCTGGGGCCCGTAGCTGACGCCGCCGAAGACGACGGCGACGCGGAAGCCGAGGTGACGGCCGTAGGCCTTGAAGCTGTCGGCGATCTGTGTGGCCAGCTCGCGCGTCGGCGACAGGATCAGGGCCCGCGTCGTGCGGGGCAGGGGCGCGGTACGGCTTTCGGCCAGGCGATTCAGGATCGGCAGGGCGAAGGCCGCGGTCTTGCCGGTGCCAGTCTGGGCGATGCCCAGCAGATCCTTGCCGGTCATGACCGAGGGGATGGCCTGGGCCTGGATGGGGGTGGGGGTGACATAGCCCTCGGTGGCGAGGGCGGTCAGCAGGGCCTTGTTCAGGCCGAAGGATTCGAAGATGATGCTCATGGGAGCGGATGTCTTTCGCATGCGGCGACGCGCATCGGCCGGGCTGAGACGCCAAAGGACCGCGCGCCGCCAGTCCCGCGCCGGTGGGGCGAGGGCTTGACCGGGCGCCGCCCCGCGTGTCCGGGCAGCGAATGAAGCTCGAGGAGCCTGCGTCTTCTACAGAGCGGTCTTCGTCTTGGGTGAAGACCCACACGCGCTGGAGACGCCGGAGGCCGCAAGGGTGCGACGGCGGGCAAATGGGCTTCGATTACGGTGAAGTCAAGGCGAAGGTCGGCTCATGTCCCCGGCTGAACGTAGGGGATGCGCGAGAACAGTCGCCGTTGATCGCCCCGTGGATCGTCTTCTATGCGGGGCGGGACGTCCATGATCATCGTCTGTCGACGGGTCAGGTCGTAAGGCGTCCAAGTCGGCAGGCCCGGGTGGTTGGGATCGCCCGTGCGCGCGAGCGACACGAAGGCACCAGACAGGATGTCGGCCATCTGTTGCGCCTGAGGTCCCTGGGCGCGGCTGCCGGACGCAGCGACGGTGTCGAGCGCCAGCGGAATGTCGTCGGTGTGCATGGCCCCGCGACGGCCGCCGTCGATGGGACTGGTCCAGTTCAGCTGGTAGACGAAGGCGGGCGTTCCGGCCGCCGCGCGCGCCTCGGCCTCGATGATGGCACCGCGCCACGACCGGGCGGCGGTCGTGGCGGCAAAGAAGACGTCGCTGGGTGACCAGTCGGAGTGCATCGCACGATAGGCGGCTATGACGCCTTCGGGCGCCACGTCGATGCGCATGTTGGCTAGCGTCATGCGGCCGGGGAGGACATCCCAAGTGAGCGAATAGTTCGTGGGATCGCCGCCGAGGAAGGCGCGGGTCTCGTCCCGGGTATTGCCGATGATCATGGGGATGGCCGCCGACTGGGCGGGCGCGTCCGGATAGAACGGATGGCGGGTCAGGGTACGATCATC
>JADCBH010000330.1 GCA_020253595.1 Brevundimonas sp. | reverse complement strand
GGCAGGCCGCACCCCGGCTCTCCGCTCTGGCGAGCGTTGCGACATCGCGTCCCCGATGCTAGTCGCGCGCACCTTTGTCCTTTTGACGCTCAATCGACTGTTCGCACCATGACCGACGTCTCGCCCGCCGACGCTTCCGGCACCCCCGCCCAGCCGCCGATCGCGGGCTTCCGTATCCTGGCCCAGTATGTGCGAGACCTGTCGTTCGAGAACCCGCGCGCGCCCGACAGCCTGCGGCTCGAAGGCAAACCCCAGATCGACATGGGCGTGGAGTTGAATGCCGCAGGTCGTCCTGACGGGCTGTTCGAGGTCGACCTGAAACTGTCGATCAAGGCTTCGACCGAGACGACGCCGGTGTTCCACGTGGAACTTCTGTACGGTGGTCTTTTCCAGCTTCAGGGCGTGTCGGAGCAGGACATCGAGCCCATGCTGCTGATCGAATGCCCGCGCTACCTGTTCCCCTATGCGCGTGAGATCGTGGCCCGTGCGACCTCGGACGGCGGCTTCTATCCGCCCTTCATGCTGGACCCGATCGATTTCGCCGGCATCTACGCTGCACGCATGGCCCAGGCCGCCCAACAGCCAGGCGCGGCCTGATCGGTCAGGGGGCGGGCTCGATTTCGACCCCGTAACCGGCCCAAAGCGAACGATCTTTCAGCGTCTCAATCAGAAAGAGGCGATGGGTTTCGGCCTCGTCCGGCTGCAGCCGCGAGGCCAGCGGACGCGGGCGCGGACCGTGAGCGCCGGCAACGAGCGCTGTGTTCACGCTGGATGAGACCGCTCGGGTCGACAGATCGAGAACCCGCTCCTTGCCGCCCTTGAGTTCCAGATAGACGTCCGCCAACAGGCGGGCATCGATCAGGGCCCCGTGAAGGCTGCGCTCGACCAGACTGATCTTGAAGCGCTTGCAGAGTGCATCGAGAGAGTTGGCCATCCCGGGAAAGCGTTTCTGCGCCAGGGCCAGGGTGTCGATCCAGCGCGCCTCTTCGATCTGGGCATGACCGCAAAGACTGCATTCATGATTGATGAACGCCCGGTCAAAACCGGCGTTGTGGGCGATCACCGGAGCCTCGCCGATAAACTCCATCAGATCGACGACGATCTCCCCGAATTTGGGCGCGTCCTTGACCTTATCATCGGTGATGCCGTGGACCTTGATTGCGCCTTCAGGGATCAATCGCTCCGGGTTGACGAAGCGATGAAAGGTGCGGCCGGTCGGAAGAAGGTCTTCGATTTCAATGCAGCCGACCTCGATCAGTCGATCTCCGGTCTTGGGATCGAAGCCGGTGGTTTCTGTGTCGAGGACGATTTCGCGGGCCATGTCCGTTAATGCGGATGTTTGGCCGCTGGGGAAAGTGGCCGGCGCGGGGATGACCAGCCTGGTGAGAGAACCGTCCCCACGATTTTGGCGACCTCGGTGCGCGCTGCTTCCAGGCCGCCTGACGTGTCCACAATGAAATCGGCGCGACGGCGTTTCTCGGCATCTGGCAGCTGCCGCGCCAAGATGGCCTCGAACCGCTCGGGCGTCATGCCAGGACGAGCCAGCACGCGTCGCCTCTGGGTGTCAGCGTCGGCGGTGACCACCACCACAGCGTCCACGGCCCTGTCGCCGCCCGTTTCGAACAGCAGGGGGATATCCAGGACAGCCAGTCTGACCTTCGCGGCGCGCGCCGCCTCGAGGTCCGCCATCCGACCTGCAGCAACGAGCGGGTGCACGATGGTCTCCAGTCGGCGAAAGGCTGACTCATCATTGCCGAGCGCCTCGGCCAACCGTTGGCGATCTATCGCGCCATCGACCACCACGCCTGGAAAGGCCTCGGCGATCGGACCCACGGCCGCGCCACCGGTCGCATAAAGGGCGTGGACGGCATCATCAGCGTTCCAGACCACAGCGCCGTGGTCGGCAAACATGGTGGTCGTCGTCGACTTTCCCATGCCGATCGACCCGGTCAGGCCAAGCAGGATCACCCCGCTTCTCCCAGATGAGCCAAAAGGATCGGTCGGGGGTCCAGAGGCGGTGGCTCGGTGTCGAACAGGGCACGAAACGACGGTCTCGCCTGCCCGATCAGCATACCCAGTCCATCCACTGTCGTCAGGCCAACCGTCTTGGCTGCCTTCAGGAACGGTGTCTCGATCGGCCGATAGGTCATGTCCAGGACGACCGTTTCCGGTTCGAATATGGTGGGGTCGATGTCCGGGCGGACACTCAAGGCGTTAACGATCAGTCGAGCGTCCTTGAAGGCCCCTGCCATGTCGGTAGCTATGACACCGAGACCGATGTCCGCCGCCAGAGCTTCAGCCCGTTCCCGCGTGCGGTTGACGATCCGTACGCGCGCCCCAGCGCTTGCCAACGCAGCCACTGCGGCCCGCGCAGCGCCCCCGGCACCCAACATCACCACAGATGCATCCGCCAGATCGAGGTCTGGTGCCTGATCCTTCAGCGCCCAAAGAAGGCCCTCTCCATCCGCGCTGTCGGCCGACACCCGGCCATCGCGGAATCTCAGAATGTTCGCCGAAGCGCTCGCTCGCGCGGTGTCGGACGCCTCATCGGCGAGGGCGTAAGCCTGTTCCTTGAACGGTGCCGTGACGTTCACCCCTGCCAGAAGTCCTGCCCGGCCGGCGGCAACCAGGGTATCAAACCCTGCCGAGTCTGCTGGCGAGAAGGCGGCATAGACCGCGTCCAGACCCAGAGCCTCGATCCAGGTGTTGTGAATGACGGGGCTCAAGGAATGGGTCACGGGATTGCCGACGATCCCTGCCAGTTTCATTGCACCCGTGATGCGGGTCATGCCGCGATCACTCCGGCGCGGCGCAGCTCTGTCAGCACAGCCCACAGCGGCATGCCGAGGACTGTGAAGTAGTCTCCATCGACGCGGTCGAACAACTGACTGCCCATGCCTTCCAGCCGATAGGCTCCGACGGCGGCCAGAACCGGTTCGCCCTCAGCATCCAGATAGGCGTCCAGAAAGGCGTCGGAGAAATCCCTCATCGCCATCTGCGCGGTGTCTACGCCCGACCAGGCGACGGCTCCGTCTCGAGCCAGCGCCGCCCCGGAGTGCAGGTGGTGGATGCGGCCACGCATTGTCCGCAAGCGGTCCCGCGCGGCGGCAAGGGTTGGAGCCTTGGACACAAGTGCGCCCTCGAAGGCCAGGGTCTGGTCCGAGCCGAGGACCCAGGCGCCGGGCTCTTGCCGGGACACCGCCAGAGCCTTCGCCTTGGCCAGTTCCACCGCCAGAGCCGCAGGGTCATCATAGCCGAAAGCAGCCTTGATGGCGGGCTCATCGACACCGGCGTCCACAACATTGAACCGCACACCCGCGCCGGTGAGCATGGCCCGCCGTGCCGCGCTTCGTGAGGCCAGGATCAGTTCGCTCACCACGACGCCCCGATTTTCTTGCTGCGGCGTTCGTTGAGGAGGTTCAACACAGCGGCGGCGGTTTCCTCGACCGACCGGCGGGTCACGTCGATCGTGGGCCAACCACGGCGTTCAAAAGCACGCCGTGCCTTGATTGTTTCGTCCCGCACGGCGTCAGGTTCCACATAGGCCGAGGCGTGATTGGCGTTGAGGCCATCCAGACGGTTTCTACGGATCTGCACCAGCCTGTCGGGCGAAACTGTGAGACCGACGACCAGCGGGTTCTTCAACCCGACCAACCGCTCGCCGTCCTCCTGACCTGGCACCAGCGGCACATTGGCCGCCCGGACACCGCGGTGGGCCAGATAGATGCACGTGGGGGTCTTGGACGTGCGGCTGACTCCGACAAGGACCACGTCGGCCCCCTCGAGTTGCTCGGCTGTTCCCTGACCGTCGTCATGCGCCATGGCGAAATCGAGAGCCCCGATGCGGTTGAAATAGTCGTGGTCGAGGGCGTGCTGCGCACCAACGCGCGTCGACAGCGACGCGCCGAGATAGCGCGAAAGCGCCCCCACCAAAGGATCGAGAGCCCCGATCTGGGGCATGTCGAGGGCGCGGCAGCCTTCTTCAAGCTGGGCCCGCAGGTCACGATCGACGATCGTGTGAAGAACAACGCCAGGCGCGGAGGCGACCTCGGCCAGCACGCGCTCCATCTGCTTGTCCGAACGGACCAGCGCATAGATATGTTCGATAGGGATGACGCCGTCGAACCGGGCCGTCACCGCCTTGGCCATGGCGTTCAACGTTTCGCCGGTCGAGTCGGATACCAGGTGCACATGGAAGTAGGTCGCAAGGCGCGAAGCGCCGGCGGGGCGGGCCGGGCTCATGCAGGACGCCCGTGGACAGCGGTCAGAACAGCGGTGCGAATGGCGACAAATCCTGTGGACGGGCCGGGGCGCCGACCGACGGGGCCGATGCACAGGTGTCTATAGCGGCGGGGCGATACGGAGGCGAGCCGGGAGAGCTTCGGACAATGTGATCGCTCCGGGGCCGGATCATCCCAAGGGATCATCACTGGCGCGCTTCGGTTGGGGAAATCCTTAACGATTGGTAAATGGCGCCCAGAATTGGACCAGCCTGGTCGTCCAGCGTAGGCCCGTCCGTTAACGACTTGTTAAGATTTGTCCCCGTTTTCGACAGGCCGTCACATGATTGTTGTCTTGTCCCGGATCAGCGTCGGACAATCCCTGCCAAGGCGGATATTCAGGCCGATTCATCCCCGGTGTCCCGCCTCCTGCTGGCTTCCTCCATTCCTTTTCAAATCTTGATCAGGTGAAGGAGGACAGCCCTGGGCTTGAGAGGACGTCGTTCCCCCCGTAAAGCCGGGGAATGAGCACAACGCCTTCGCTGATCCGTGTCCTTCGGGGCGAAACCCTTGAGCGGCCTCCCGTCTGGTTCATGCGTCAGGCAGGACGCTACCTGCCCGAGTATCGCGAGCTTCGGGCCAAGGCACCGAACTTCATCGCCTTCTGTCTGAACCCGGAAATGGCGGCGGAGGCGACGCTTCAGCCCATGCGACGGTTCGGTTTCGACGCGGCCATCGTCTTTGCGGACATCCTGCTTATTCCGCAGGCGCTGGGGCAGAAGGTCTGGTTCGAAACGGGCGAAGGTCCGCGTCTGGGCGAACTTCCATCCGTTGAGCACATGCAGGGCCTGGCGGAAGGTGCTGGCCGAGCCCTCTCCGAGGTTGGCGAGAGCCTGAGCCGTGTGCGCGCGGAGCTGGAACCGCACCGGGCCCTCATTGGATTCGCCGGCGCGCCCTGGACCGTGGCCACCTACATGCTGGACGGGGGTCATGACACGATCGGCAAGGGGGAGCGCGCGACTGCACGGTCCTATGCCTATGCCGAACCAGAGAAGGTCGATGCGGTCCTGGCGGTGCTCGTGGAGTCCACGGCTCATTATCTGAAGATGCAGGCTGATGCGGGTGCTGACTGCCTGAAGATCTTCGAGAGCTGGGCGGAGGGTCTGCCTGACGATCTTTTCGAACGGCTGGTGCTCAAGCCTCATCAGGCCCTTGTTGCCCGGCTGCGGGAGTTGGGCGTCACTGTTCCCTTGATCGGCTTCCCGCGTGGTTCGGCGCTTCACGCCGATCGCTATGCCCGCGAGGTCGACGTCCAGGGCGTGGCGCTAGACACCGCTTGCAGCCTGGCGAAGGGTCGGGAGGTCCAGAAGATCAAGCCGATCCAGGGCGCGCTCGATCCCTTGCTGCTTCGGGTGGGCGGTGCGGCGCTGGACCGCAGGGTGGATGAGCTTGTGGAAGCCTGGGGCTTCGGGCCATGGGTCTTCAACCTCGGCCACGGCATCCTGCCGGATGTGCCGATCGCTCATGTCGAGCAGGTGCTGAAGCGGATCGGAGCCCAGTGACGTCGACTTCGGCGCCAACGTCCAGAACGACGCCCACATCGACCGGGAAGATATCCGGCCGACGGATCGCTGTGGTCCTCTTCAATCTCGGTGGCCCGGACGATGCCGAGACCGTTCAGCCCTTTCTGTTCAACCTGTTCAACGATCCAGCGATCATTGGCCTGCCGGGGTTCGTCCGCACTCCGCTTGCCCGGTTGATCTCCTCGCGGCGCGAAGCCAGTGCCCAGGCCAACTATGCCCAGATGGATGCGAACGGGGGCTCGCCCTTGAAGGCAGAGACCCGCAAGCAGATGGCCGCCCTGGACGCGGCCCTGTCTCGTTTGTTGCCCGGGGATGAGATCCAGAGCTTTATGGCCATGCGTTACTGGCACCCGCTGACCGAAGAGGCTGCGGCCGATGTCGCGGTCTGGGGCCCGGACGAGGTGGTTCTGTTGCCGCTGTATCCGCAGTTTTCCACCACCACGACGGCATCGTCGCTCAAAGCCTGGCGTGAGGCCTATGCGGGTTCAGGCCGAGTGAGAACCATCTGCTGCTATCCAAGGATGGACGGCTGGATCGAAGCCCAGGCTGAGGCCGTGCGTGCCAAGATGATCGAGGCGCAGGCGGCACATCCGGGAAAGCCGTTGCGGGTTCTGTTCTCGGCCCACGGCATTCCGGAAAAGCTGGTTAGCGGGAAGGGCGATCCTTACCAGGAGCAGGTGGAGGCAACGGTCGCAGCCGTTGCCGCGCATGCTGAACTCACAGATTGGGTGCTCTGCTACCAGAGCCGGGTGGGTCCCTTGAAATGGCTGGGGCCCGCGACACCAGATGTGATTGTCCAGGCCGGACGTGACGGCGTCGGGGTCGTTATCACCCCCATCGCCTTCGTGTCAGAGCACATAGAGACGCTGGTGGAGCTCGATATCGAGTACGGCGAGCTCGCCCATGAGGCCGGCGTCCATCCCTATATGCGGGTGCCAACGGTCAGTGTGATGGCCCCGTTCATCGGCGGTCTGGCGACAGCCGTGTCCGAGAGCCTTGATCGGACCGGAACGGCACCCGCTGGACCCGGCTGTCAGGGCCGGTGGAAGGCCTGCCCTTGCCAGGCGGAAAGGCGCGCGGCATGAATCTGTACGATCTCGCGCGCGGGCTTCACATCCTCGCGGTGATCGCATGGATGGCCGGGCTTTTGTTCTTGCCCCGGCTCTACGCCTATGACGCCGAACAGGCCGACAAGCCTGATGCGGTGCGCGCTGGCATGCGCGACCAGCTGCGGGCGTGGCAGGCCCGGCTGCTGAAGATCATTCTGAAACCCGCCATGATCGTGGCCCTTGTCATGGGCTTGTGGCTCATCCATCTGCGCGGCACTGTCATCCTGACCCAACCCTGGATCTGGCTGAAGCTGGCCGGGGTGTTCCTGCTCCTGGGCTGGCACGGCTTCCTTGTGGCAGAACGCAAGCGCATCCTTGCAGGGACCTCGACCCGAACCTCAAAGTTCTGGAGGATGACCAATGAGGTGCCCTTCGTCCTCGCTGTCCTGATGGTCCTGTCTGTCACTCTGGAATGGACCTTCTAGTCGGCGACGCTTGACCCGAACCCACGGTTCGTGGTTCCGCTGACCGTGAGGCGTACTCCGGTGCGCTGCCCTTCTCCTCGCGTCGACTGATCGCTGGCCTCTCGCCGCCTTCGGACCCGTCGCCCTCCCTCCGGCCGCAAGGCCAACATCTTCAGCCTCGCCCGATCTGTCGCTTCCGCGGCGGATGTCTGGCGGTGCGCAATCGAGCCTTCTCATGTCTGATACCCACGATTCCGATGCCAACCTTCCCGAGACGGAAGAGGCCGCCCTGATTGAGACAGGCGAAGCTGACGGCATGAACGATGCGGAGGCTGCAGCCGATCTCGGCGACGATGCTGAGGAAGAGGGCGACCCCGTGGTGCCGTCCGGCCGTATCACCTTGGCCGAACTGAACGAAAAGACTCCTGCTGACCTCGTTGCCTTCGCCGAACAGCTTGAGGTCGAGAACGCCTCGAACCTGCGCAAGCAGGATCTGCTGTTCGCCATCCTCAAGGCGCTGGCTGAGGAAGAGGTCGAGATCATCGCCGATGGTGTGCTCGAAATCCTGCCTGACGGCTTCGGCTTCCTGCGCAGCCCGGACGCTAATTATCTTCCGGGACCGGATGATATCTACGTGTCGCCGTCCCAGATCCGCCGCTTCGGTCTGCGCTCGGGCGATACGATCCACGGTGCAGTGCGGGCCCCGCGTGAGGGCGAGCGCTACTTTGCCCTTCTGAAGGTCGACACGATCAATCTGGAAGACCCAGAGACGGTCAAGACCAAGGTCCTGTTCGACAACCTGACGCCGCTCTATCCGGAAGAGCGGCTGCACATGGAGATCCAGGACCCGACCCTTAAGGACCGCTCGGGCCGGGTCATCGACATCGTCGCCCCTCTGGGCAAAGGCCAGCGCTGCCTGATCGTCGCCCCGCCGCGCGTTGGCAAGACGGTGATGCTGCAGAATATCGCCAAGTCGATCGAGGCCAACCACCCTGAGGTGTTCCTGATCGTCCTCTTGATCGACGAGCGGCCCGAGGAAGTCACCGACATGCAGCGCACGGTGAAGGGTGAGGTTGTCGCCTCGACCTTCGACGAGCCGGCGACCCGCCACGTGGCCGTCGCCGAGATGGTGATCGAGAAGGCCAAGCGTCTGGTCGAGCACAAGAAGGACGTTGTGATCCTGCTGGACTCCATCACCCGCCTGGGCCGTGCCTACAACGCCACGGTCCCGTCGTCTGGCAAGGTCCTGACTGGCGGCGTCGACGCCAATGCGCTCCAGCGGCCCAAGCGCTTCTTTGGCGCGGCGCGGAACGTGGAACAGGGCGGCTCGCTGACCATCATTGCCACGGCGCTGATCGACACCGGCAGCCGGATGGATGAGGTGATCTTTGAAGAGTTCAAGGGCACCGGTAACTCGGAAATCGTCCTGGACCGCAAGGTGGCCGACAAGCGGATCTTCCCGGCCATCGACGTGCTGAAGTCGGGCACCCGCAAGGAAGACCTGATCACGCCGAAGGATCAGCTGACCAAGACCTATGTGCTGCGCCGCATCCTGAACCCCATGGGTCCCCAGGACGCTATCGAGTTCCTGCTCGACAAGCTGCGTCAGTCCAAGAACAACGCGGACTTCTTCCAGTCGATGAACACCTGATCCTGCATCGGGTCAGGGGATCAGAAGCGTCGATCCGACTGTCCGGCGCCCGGCGAGCGCCTCGTGCGCCTGGCGGACCTGATCGAGAGGAAACGTCTGTCCGATCTCGATCCTGACTGCGCCGGAACGGATGACCTCGAACAGGGCCGCTGCGGATGCGTCGAGCTCCTCCACCGTGGCGACATAGTCGAACAGGGTCGGCCGGGTCATGAACAGAGACCCGCTCCGGGACAGTCTGAGCGGCTCAAGGGGAGGCACCGGCCCCGAGGCGTTCCCGTAGGTCACGAACAGTCCGCGACGGCGCAGGCTGTTGAGTGAGGCATCCAGCGTTGCGGCTCCCACAGAGTCGTAGACGACATCCACGCCCTGGCCGGATGTGATCTCCCTGACCCGGGCGGCGACATCCTCGTGACCATACAGGATGACGTGGTCGCAGCCGTGTGCCCTGGCCAGTTCGGCCTTGGTCTCGGATCCTACGGTGCCGATCACGGTCGCGCCGAGGCTATGCGCCCATTGGCAGAGGATCAATCCGACTCCTCCTGCGGCTGCATGGACCAGAATGGCGTCACCCTGTTTCACGTGAAACACGCGTTGGACCAGGTATTCCGCGGTCATGCCTTTCAGCATCGCCGCCGCAGCCGTTTCGAAGCCGATGTCCTCCGGCAGTTGGACGGCCCGGTCCTGATGGACGACGTGTCTCTCTGCGTAGGCGCCCGGCGGCCCGTTGGCGTAGGCGATCCGATCGCCGACGGCAAAGCGTGTGACATCAACACCCGCGGCCTCGACCACCCCGGCCGCCTCAAGCCCGAGTCCAGTCGGATAGGACAGGGGGTAGAGACCGTCTCGCTGATAGATGTCGATGAAGTTCAGCCCTATCGCCTGGTGACGGATGCGAACCTCGCCAGGGCCCGGCTCCGGGATCCGCACATCGGTGAGTTCCAGAACCTCGGGCCCTCCCGCGCGGTCAAGGCGGACGGCGCGCATGGTGGCATCGGGCATCGCGGGTTCCTTTCGGTGGCCGGATCGGCCTATGAGATCGATCTGAGAGGTTGGAGCGCCATGATGAAATTCAAGGTCGAGGCCGAATGCACACCGGAAGAGGCTCGCGCCTTTCTGGGCCTTCCGGATGTCACCCCGCTGAACGAGCGTCTTGTCGCCGAGATGCAGGCCCGAATGGAGGCCAACATCACGGCGATGCAGCCGGAGGAACTGATGAGGTCCTGGACGGCCTTCGGTCTTCAGGCCCAGGACCAGTTCCGCCAAATGATGCAGGCGGCGGTGAAATCGTGAGGCAGGTCCGCCTCCTTTCTAGCGGCTCTGCCAACTGAAGCGTCATCAGCGATGGGCTCCACTATCTTCGCCCTTGCCACTCCGCCCGGTCGCGGGGCGGTGGCGATCATCCGGCTGTCTGGGCCAAAGACCGCTGCGATCCTGATTGGGCTGGGCGCAGGCGTGGTGAAGCCACGCATAGCGAGCCTTCGGTCCTTGCGTCACAACGGAGTTGTTCTCGATCAGGCGCTCGTTTTGCGTTTCACAGGGCCGCGCAGCTACACAGGCGAAGACTCCGCCGAGCTGCATCTTCATGGGGGCCGTGCGGTCGTCGAAGCGGTTTCGCGGGCCTTGATCGACCTGGGCGTTCACCCGGCCGATCCCGGTGAGTTCACGCGGCGCGCCTTCCAGAATGGTCGGATGGATCTGGCTCAGGCTGAGGCAGTGGCCGACCTCGTGGATGCGGAAACGGCAGCCCAGGCGGCCCAGGCGCTGGGGCAACTCGACGGCGCCCTGTCCGAGACCTACGCGGGCTTCCGGCGGGACCTGCTGTCGGCCCTGGCCCTTGTTGAGGCGGAAATCGACTTCCCAGACGAGGATGTTCCTGACCACCTCGCCCGGACCGCAGGCCCGGTGCTTGATCGCCTTCTGACCGATCTTCGCGCCGCCCTCGCCGATGCCGACCGAGGGCAACGGGTCCGGGAGGGCTACCGGATCGTGCTGATCGGAGAGACCAACGCCGGGAAGTCCGCCCTCTTCAACGCACTGGTGCGGCGCGAGGCGGCCATCGTCACACCGATCGCCGGAACGACCCGTGATGTTCTGGACGCGGACCTGGTCATCGGCGGATATGCAGTGACCTTGTCTGACACTGCGGGTCTGCGTGAGTCCGATGATCCGGTCGAGGCCGAGGGCGTGCGACGCGCCCGTGCGCGGGCTGAGGCCTCGGATCTCAGACTATGGGTGCGGGCACCGGGAGACCCAGATGGCCCTGCTGCGGCCTACGTCCGCTCCGACGACCTGACGGTCTGGACCAAGGCCGATCTCGGAGGGATACTGTCGGAAGAGGGTTTCCGGGTGAGTTCGGTCACCGGGGACGGGATCGACGTGCTGCGAGGCGCTCTGGCAGACCGACTAGCTCGCGACCTGTCAGGTTCAGATTTCCCTGCCGTGACCCGGGAGCGACATCGGCGTCGGTTGACCGAGGCGGCCGATGCCGTCGCGGTTGCTCAAACCCGGTTGAACGATGCCCCGGAACTGGCGGGCGATGATCTTCGGCGGGCGGCCGAGGCGCTCTCGCGGGTTACGGGTGAGATCGGCGTCGAAGATGTCCTGGGTGAGGTGTTCGCCACCTTCTGCATCGGCAAGTGACGGACTGCCCGGCGGGCGTGCCTGATGTGGGCGAGCGACGGCCCCGAAGCGTCTGTTTCACGTGAAACACGAGGCGAGGTGGCGTTTCGGACCACTTTCCACTATGTCCCGCCTTCCAATGAGCGCCTCTTCTTTTGACGTTATCGTTATCGGCGGCGGCCACGCTGGCTGTGAGGCTGCGGCAGCCGCAGCCCGCTTCGGCGCGCGAACTCTCCTGCTGACGCAGAAGCTCGAGACGATTGGGGAGATGTCCTGCAATCCCGCAATCGGTGGTCTCGGCAAGGGCCACCTCGTTCGTGAGATCGATGCGCTCGATGGCCTGATGGGCCGCCTCGCCGATGTATCCGGCATCCAGTTCCGCATGCTGAACCGGTCCAAGGGTGCGGCGGTTCGCGGCCCTCGCAGCCAGATCGATCGGCGGCTGTATCGCGAGGCGATGCAGGCGGAACTACATTCCACCCCAAATCTGACGCGGATGGCGGGCACTGCAGAGAGATTGGTCCTGGAGGGTGACCGGGTCGTCGGCGTCGTCACGGGTGAAGGCACCGAGCTGCGCGCCGGTGCCGTTGTTTTGACGACGGGCACATTCCTCAACGGCGTCATCCATCGCGGAGAGGACCGTATCCCCGCGGGCCGGCATGGTGAAGCGCCTTCAGCGGGGCTAGCTTCAGATCTATACAGTGCCGGCCTAATGATGGGTCGGCTCAAGACGGGGACCCCTGCACGCCTGAACGGACGCACGATCGCGTGGGACCGGCTTGAGATGCAGGAGGCCGACGAGACGCCCGTTCCGTTCAGCTTCCTCACTGACCGGATCCGGGTCCCCCAGATTGCCTGTGGCATCACGGCGACGACGGAGGAGACCCATCGGATCATCGCGACCAACCTCGGAGAGAGCGCGGTTTACGGCGGTCGCCTGACCGGACGCGGTCCTCGGTACTGCCCGTCGATCGAGGACAAGGTCGTGCGGTTCGCGGACAAGACCTCGCATCAGGTATTCCTGGAACCTGAAGGATTGGACGACCCGACCGTCTATCCGAACGGCATTTCGACCTCGGTCTCGCCAGAGACCCAGATGGCCTTCCTTCGGACCATGCCGGGTCTCGCAGCCGTCGAGGTGTTTCGTTTCGGCTATGCCATCGAATACGACTATGTCGATCCGCGCGAGTTGACCTCAGCGCTCGAGGTCAAGCGGCGGCCGGGCCTGTACCTCGCCGGTCAGATCAACGGTACGACCGGGTATGAGGAAGCCGGCGCTCAAGGATTGATTGCCGGGCTCAACGCGGCTCGAGCCGCTGCGGGATCGTCGGACATCGTTCTGGGCCGGGACCAGGCCTATATCGGTGTCATGATTGATGATCTGGTCACACGCGGTGTGACCGAGCCCTACCGGATGTTCACCAGCCGGGCGGAATACCGACTGACGCTCCGCGCCGACAATGCTGATCAACGGTTGACCCGGCTTGGCGTCCAGGCGGGCGTGGTCGGCTCGACCCGAAGCGTCGCATTCGAAGCCAAGGCAAAGGCTCTGGAAGCTGCCACGGCCCTTGCGCGGGAGACCCGTTTCACGCCGAAAGAGGCCCAGACCCTGGGGATCACGGTCAATCCGGACGGCCAGCGCCGGACGATGCGAGACCTGCTGGCCTATCCGGGTGTGACCCTGGCCAACTTCGAGACGGCCTTCCCCGTGATCCAGAACTGGGCCCCCGCCATTCGGGAGCAGGTGGAGATTGACGCGGGCTATGCCGGCTATCTGGATCGCCAGGCCGCAGATGCTGAGGCGCTGCGTCGTGAAGAGACTCTGGGCCTGCCCGCCGACCTCGACTATGGCGCGATCGGAAGCCTGTCCAATGAGGTGCGGGAAAAACTGGATCGCGTGCGTCCCCGCACCTTGGGTCAGGCTGCCCGGATCGAGGGCGTCACTCCCGGAGCGCTGACCGCCCTTCTGGCGCATGTGAAACGCTCGGCTGTCGCAGCCTGATGACAGCCGAAGAGTTCCAGCGGCTGACCCGCGCCGATCCAGCGCGAATGTCGGAGCTTGAAGCCTTTCTGGGCAGGCTGACCGAGATGAACGCGGTCATGAACCTCGTGGGCCCGGACACGATCCCGGACTTCTGGAATCGGCACGCCTGGGACAGTGCCCAGTTGCTGGATCTGGCTCCGGGCGCCCAGACATGGGCCGACCTTGGTGCCGGGGCCGGCTTCCCCGGCCTGGTGCTGGCGATACTGATCAAGGACCGTCAGGACACCCATGTCTGGCTGATCGACTCCTTGCAGAAGCGGTGCCGGTTCCTCCAGTCGGTTGTGGATGCTCTGACCCTTTCTGCCACGGTCATCTGGGGCCGGGCCGAGCAGCAGGCACTCAAGGTCGACGTCGTCACGGCTCGCGCCGTCGCCCCTATGGACAAGTTGCTGGGTTATGCACAGCCCTACCTCCAGCGTGGTGCACAAGGTCTGTTTCTGAAGGGAGAGAAGGCAGAGGTCGAGTTGCGGGACGCGACCAAGGTCTGGCAAGTGGACGCTGACCTCTCCGTCTCGCGCAGTGATCCGCGCGGCCGTATCGTCACCGTTCGGAGCCTGAAACCCCGTGGCTAGTTCAAGCCGTCCTGCCCGAGTGCTCGCCGTGTCCAACCAGAAGGGCGGGGTTGGCAAGACCACGACTGCGATCAACCTGGGCACCGCCCTGGCCGCTATCGGCGAACGCGTTCTGATCGTCGACATGGACCCCCAGGGCAATGCGTCCACGGGTCTGGGTGTTCCACGTGAAACACGGCGGATCACCATCTACGATGTCATCGTCGACGGTCGATCCGTGGATGACGCGGCCGTACCAACGGCCGTACCCGGGCTGGAGATCATCCCGGCCGATGCGGACATGTCCGGTGTCGAAATCGAGCTGAGCCAGGCGGACCGCCGCTCCTATCGCCTTCGGGATGCGCTGGCGCAGCAAGGTTCGAACGGTAGCGCCCGGTATGACTATGTCCTGATCGACTGCCCCCCGTCGCTGAACCTGCTGACGCTCAATGCCATGGCTGCTGCCGATGGCGTTCTGGTGCCGTTGCAGTGCGAGTTCTTCGCGCTCGAAGGATTGACGCAGTTGATGAAGACCATCGAGATGGTGCGTCAATCATTGAATCCAACCCTCGAAATCCAGGGTCTGGTGCTGACCATGTTTGATCGGCGCAATGCGCTGTCCGGTCAGGTGGCGGCTGACGTCCGCACCCACTTCGGCGACAAGGTCTATGACGCGGTGATCCCACGGAACGTCCGGGTGTCCGAAGCGCCGTCGTTCGGCAAGCCTGTCCTGATCTACGATCTGAAATGCACCGGCAGCCAAGCTTATCTCCGGCTGGCCAAGGAAGTCGTGGGGCGCGAGCGTCGCCGCCTCGCAGCCTGAAAACGAACGGAAACAACGACTTGTCTGAACGTCAAAGAGGTCTGGGTCGTGGTCTGTCGGCATTGCTGGGCGATGCGGCGACAGAGGCCGCGCCGGTCACGCCAGGTCAGCCTCTTCCCACGGGCGTGCAACTTGCGCCGATCGAGAGCCTGAAGCCGAACCCGGACCAGCCGCGAAAGGTGTTCCGGCCCGAAGACCTGTCCGAACTGACCCAGTCGATCCGGGACAAGGGCGTCTTGCAGCCCATACTTGTGCGGACCCAGCCGGGCGAGGACGGGGTCTGGCAGATCATCGCCGGCGAACGGCGCTGGCGGGCGGCCCAGGGCGCTCGCCTGACCGAAGTGCCGATCATCGTCCGTCAGATGGACGATCTGGAGGTGCTGGAGGTCGCTATCATCGAGAACGTCCAGCGTGCGGACCTCAACCCACTCGAAGAGGCTCTGGCCTATGCGTCGCTGATGGAGCGGTTCGGCCGCACCCAGGACGCAGTGGCCGGTATCGTCGGCAAGTCCCGCAGTCATGTCGCCAACACCCTGCGCCTTACGTATCTGACGCCGCGCGCCAAGGAACTGGTCAGCGACGGGGTGCTTTCGGCGGGCCATGCCCGTGCGCTCCTGACCGCTAAGGATCCTGACGCGCTCGCCGAGAAGATCGTTCTGGAAGGCCTGAACGTTCGTCAGACTGAAGCGCTGGCTCGCAAATCCCAGGGCGGGCAGCCGAAATCGCGCGCAAAGGCCGAGCCCTCGTCCTCTCCGGACACGGCCGCGCTTGAGCAGGATCTTGCGGATGCGTTGGGCCTTAAGGTGACGCTGGCCGACCGGGGCGGGAAGGGAGAGTTGACCCTGTCCTACGCCAATCTGGAGCAGCTGGACGACCTTTGCCGTCGTTTGATGCGGGGCTGAGAGGCTCGTTGTGCTAAGGGAGGGGCATGACTGATCAGCCCGAGACCCCCGCCGAAGCCCTGAAACGCGTCCTCGCCGCAAAGAAGGCAGGGACCCAGCCCGGCGGTCCGGCCTTCAAGCCCGGACAGCACCCGGAGAAATCGGTGAGCGCGCGCAACACTGCGCTTGCCAAGCCGGCCTTTCGTAAGGCGTCCAAGCGCGGATAGGCCTGAGCCCGATCTAGACGTCGAGATCGACGGTGATGGGGCAGTGGTCTGACGGTTGCTCCCACGCCCGGACAGGCACGTGGATTGCCACGCTCTTGGCGACCACCGCTGGCGTCAGGCCGGGTGAGGTCCAGATGTGATCGAGGCGCAGGCCCCGGTCAGTCTTTCGGAAATCCACAGCGCGGTAGCTCCACCAGCTGGCCAGCTTCTGCGGCTCCGGGAAAGCCTCGCGCACCACGTCGGTGAAGGCTCCGGCGGCCTGGAGCCTGTTCAGGGTCTCGACCTCGATCGGCGTGTGGCTGACCACCTTGGACATGAAGCGGTGGTTCCAGACATCATATTCGCTGGGCGCGATGTTGAAGTCACCGCACATGAGCAAGGGGCGGGACCGATCCAGTCGGCGTGCCGTCTCGGTCAGACGCTCATAGAAGTCCATCTTGTGATCGAACTTCGGATTCAGCACCCGGTCGGGCACGTCGCCGCCGGCGGGAATGTAGAAGTTCTGAACGTCCACCCCGGCGATCCGCGCCGAAACACAGCGGGCGTGCCCCAGTTTGCAGGCGTTGAAGGTCTCAGACGGCCCGATCGGCAGACGGCTGGCGATAGCCACCCCATGCCAGCCCTTCTGACCCGCGATCTTCAGATGCGGCAGGCCCATCTCGGCGAAGGCGTTTCGCGGAAACTGGTCTTCCAGGCATTTGATCTCCTGCAGGCAAAGGACATCGGTCCCGCTCTCAGACACGAAGCGGGCAACCTGGTCGATGCGCAGGCGGACGGAGTTGATGTTCCAGGTGGCGACGCGCACTGGGTTCAGCCCTGCCGGATCGGCGTGGTGCGTGGATCGGGTCCGTTCGTCACAACACGATCGCGGTCACCCAAGTCCTTGACCACCTTAACGTCAGTGAAGCCCGCCGCTTCAAACAGCTCCTTGACCTGCGGGCCCTGGTCCCAGCCGATCTCGACAGCGAAGATGCCGCCGGGTTTCAGGATGCGCATGATTTCCGGGGCGAGGTCGCGATAGGCCTGCAGCCCGTCCGGACCACCGTCAAGGGCCAGCGCCGGATCATGATCGCGCACTTCCGGGTCGAGGCCGGAAATGTCGTCTGACGGGATATAGGGCGGATTGGACACCACCAGGTCGAAACTCTGGTCGCCGAACCCCGCCGCCCATTCTGTGCGAAGGAAGGCGGCACGACCGTCCAGGTCCAGATTGGCGGCGTTCTCGCGCGCGACCGCCAAGGCCTCAGACGAAATGTCCGTTCCGACGCCGTGTGCGCCGGGCCGTTCGGTCAGAAGCGCTAGCAGGATCGCTCCCGAGCCGGTACCCAGGTCTATGGCGTGGAAGTGCTGGCCGGGCTCGAACGCCAGCAGCGCCACGTCGATCAGCGTCTCGGTGTCTGGCCGAGGGCTGAGGACGTCGGGTGTCACGTTCAGCATGATCTTCCAGAAGCCTTTGCGGCCCAGGATACGCGATACTGGCTCGCGCCGCAGTCGACGCTCCAGATAGCCGTCGAGCGTGGTCTGCTGGTCAGCCGTCACGGCGCGGTAGGGGTCGGTCAGGATGTCCAGGCGCGAACAGCCGGTCGCCGCCTCCAGCAGCAGGCGGGCGTCGATGGCCGGACTGTCGATCTTCTGCGCTTTCAGGGCGGCCTGCGCTGATTTCCAGGCCGTCAGCAGGGTAGGGGCGTCGCTCATTCCATCCACTCGACGGGGTCATCCACGGCGATCTCGCCGGTCGTCTGTACCGACAGGTAGAGACCGCAGAAGGCATGGCCATAGAGGCGCATCAGATCGCTGACCAGATCGGCATCGCGTTCGCCCGTGCCCGGATCGACGTCCACGGCGACGCAGCGCCGGATGGGCTTGATCGCCTGCAGAACCGTTCCGCCGACCCGCAAGACTCGCCCGGCGACATCGTTCTCGATCCACGGCGCCCAGCCCTCGACATGGATGTTGGCCCGGAATCTCAAGGGATCAAGCGGTCGCCCGACACGCTCTGACAGATCGCGCAGACTGACGAGGTTGAGGATCGACACCGCTCCCTTCGGATCATCCATGAAGCGGTGGCCCCGACCGTCGAGCACTTTCAGCGGCGCGGTCGCCGCCTCGCCCAGTACGGCTGCAAGCCAGGCTTCGAGCGCCCGGTCACCGTCCGGATCGCCCAGACGAACGTTGAGCCGGGCTGCCCCCGGAGCCTCGACGGTCAGGTCTCCCGTCGCTGCGTCCCAGCGGCTGATCACCCTGGCCAGCGCCGGAATGCGGGCCAGGACTGCAAACCGCATCTTGGAAATGTGGGCCGGAGCATCTGGATCGAAGCCCGAAGGCCCGATCTCGACGGCGTAGAGGCGGTCGCCGGGAAAGGCTGCGTCGGTATCAAGCTGGGTCCGACCGAGAGCCTCGGGGGTCAGCCCCTTGACCGGGTGGCGATATAGGGCGGCGATGCGTGCGGAGGCGGTCACCGCCGCTCCGTGCCCGACCCGTTTCTTTCACGCAAGTCGCCTTACCCGGCACCGAGTACGATCAACACAACCATGTAGTGCCATCCACGGGAACCGCACGGCCAGCGCGCTGCCGCCCCCGGTCGCAAAGTCGTCGCTCGGACCCTATCTAGGCAGATGAACAGCTTTCGTCCGACGACCATCGAACGCGCCTATGAGCTGGCCCGCAGCGGTGCCTGCCGTACAGTCGGCGATATCAAGGCCAGGCTCCAGGCCGAGGGCTATGAGGGGGTCAAGGACCGGCTTTACGGTGCGTCCATGACCGGCGCTCTGCGCAAGCTGTGCCTCGACAACTACGTCGCACCGCAAGGCGAAGAGGAGGCGGCGACGCTCATGAGGGATGATGAGGATGACCACTGAATCCTTGCAACGCTTGTGCCTGAAGCACAAAGGGTCCATACGGCCAGTCGTCGATCTCTCTGCGTAACGCCCTTCTCTCTGCGAACGCACCGAGTTTCTGGCCGATCCCATTCAGACCCGACAGGTTCCAGGCGCTCTTGCCCGGCACCAACATCGAACGGAGAGCTGAAATGGCGACCGGAACTGTCAAGTGGTACAACTCAACCAAGGGCTATGGCTTCATCGAGCCGAGCGACGGCGGCAAGGACGTGTTTGTGCACGTCTCGGCCGTTGAAGGCGCGGGCATGAACGGCCTGAACGAAGGCCAGAAGATCTCCTACGAGGTCGAAAAGGACCGCCGCACCGGCAAGGAATCCGCCGGCCAGCTGAAGGCACCGGAATAGTCACACCGTCCGTCCTCACGGACGAACGGAAGACGCGGGGCCGGAACAATCGTTCCGGCCCCGTTTCCATGTCCGGCCGTGTCCCCGCGACACGCGAGCGCTTGCCCCTGCGACGGGGCCCGCGTAGAGCGCGGTGACGATGTTCGGCCTCGCCAATCCTGAGCGGTTCATGCGCTTCACTGCGCCGGTGACCCCCATTCTATGGGGTCTGACCGCATTGCTTCTGGCGATCGGGACCTGGCTCAGCTTCGCCGCCCCGGGCGACTACCAGCAGGGCGATACGGTGCGGATCATGTTCGTCCATGTGCCGGCTGCCTCTCTCGGGCTGGCCGCCTATGCCGCGCTGGGCGTCTCCAGCTTCTTCGCCCTCGTTTTCCGTCATTCCCTGGCCGATGCGGCCGCCCGTGCCGCCGCCTTGCCCGGCGCGGCCTTTACCGCCCTCGCCTTGATCACCGGCGGTCTTTGGGGACAGCCGATGTGGGGGACCTGGTGGGTCTGGGACGCGCGGCTGACCAGCGTGTTGGTCCTGTTCCTCTTCTATCTCGGCTACATGGCGCTGCGCTCGTCGATCGATGACGAACAGAAGGCTACCCGCGCTGCCGCCGTGTTGGGCCTCGTCGGCCTGATCAACCTGCCGATCGTGAAGTTTTCCGTGGACTGGTGGAACACCCTGCACCAGCCCGCTTCTCTGCTGCGGGCGGGAGGCACAAGTCTGGACCCGGTGTTTCTCGCCCCGCTTCTGACCATGATGGCGGGTTATGGGGCCCTGTTCGGCGCGGTGTGGCTGACGTCCATCCGGGCCGAGGTCGTCCGCCGACGGGTCCAGGGGATTCGTGCCCGTCGCGTGCAGGAGGCCTGATGCTTGACCTCGACATGAGCCCTTATGGTGCCTTCGTCTGGCCTGCCTGGGCCATTACCGTGATCGTTCTGGGTGCCGTTGTGGCCCGCGCGGTCCTTTATGCCCGACGCTGGAAGGCTGAGCTGAAGCGGCTCGAAGCTGAAGACCCTCAGCCTCAAGCCAACCCCGCCATGGAAGGCGGCAAGCAGTGAGCCGCTGGCTGACCCTGATCCCGCTCGTCGTGCTGGCCGCCCTGGCGGTGTTGTTCATTGGCTGGTCTCTCCAGCGAGAGCCTGAGTACCGGCCAGACGCCATTGTCGGACAGCGCGTTCCGGAAACCGTCCTTCCGATTCTACAGGGTGATGTTGCAGGCCCCCAGAATGTCGACCTGAAGACCGCTGGTGTGGGTCGCCCCATGCTGGTCAATCTGTTCGCCAGCTGGTGTGCTCCCTGCCGCATCGAGCACCCCCAGCTGATGACGCTCAAGGCTCGCGGCATCGCCGTGGTCGGCGTGGCTTACAAGGATGATCCGGTCGCTACCCGCGCCTTCCTTGATGAACTGGGTGACCCCTTCTCCATGGTGCTGGTGGACCGTGAGGGTCGGGCTGGACTTGATCTCGGTGTGTCTGGTGTGCCGGAGACTTTCGCCGTCGATGCCATGGGGCGCGTGGTCGCCAAGGCCTCCGGACCTTTGCTGACCCAGGCCGACGTAGACCGTCTGGTCGCCGCGCTGGATACCCCTGCGCGCCCTTTGCCGACCGCGCGGACGCCCGAAGAGCTCGCGGTCCAGAGAGAAGCGGCAGCGCGTTAACCTTTTTTCGACGGGGATCGTTAACCCTGTCGTCATGACCGCGATCCGTCCCGACCTGCCGATCTCACAGCCAGTTGTTTCCGGGGCCTCCGCCCAGGTGCGCGCCGCTCAGGCCGCCTTCTTCCGCGCCGCTCTGTCTGACGCTGGAGCGACGCAGTCGAAGCCCGCGAGCCCGTTGGCCGCGCCCGTCTCGACCCAAGACGAGTCTCCCCGGCTCCCACGTCCGGGTGCCCTGCTGGACATCCGCGTCTAGGCGGCGGGCTCGACGACTTTCGCTTTCTTGGCTTTTCGGGCCTTCTTGGGCTCGGCGGCCTTCTTGGCTGCCCTTTCGGCCTTCTTGGCCTCTTTCTGCGCCTTCTTCAGCGCCTTGGCCTCGGCCTTGGCCTGATCCGGTGCAGCATCGGCGGCAGACGCCAGCTCCGACAGGAGATCCAGAAACCCGTCGCGCTTGCCCTTGGGCAACAGACCCATGATGCGCCGATCGGCGGCCTCCACCTTGGGCCGGGCCGCGTCGAGCAGTGCCTGGCCTTCAGGGGACAGCCTCACCGCCTTGGCTCTGGCGTCCAATGTCGAGCGTTCGCGGGTCAGCAGGCCTTTGGCGGTCATGCGCGACACCAGGTCTGCCAGAGTGGAACGATCTATACCGGTGGCCTTGACCAGATCCGTCTGGGTTAGCCCCTCCTTGACCGAGACGGCTTCCATGACGGCGAACTGGCGCTGTGTCGGGCCATCGGTTCCAAGCTCTTCGGCGTAGACGTCAAGCGCGAGCTGAAGCGCTCGGTGCATCAAGTGACTGGGAGAGTCGGCCAGCGTCCCTGAACGCCGCGCCTGTTTTCCGGACTTCACCATAGACGCCATCCCCTTGCCGTGTGCGGAGGGTTATCAGCCTCGCTTTACGGTTTGACGACAGATGATTTCCAGAGGGCCTCAAGGGGCGGTGTCGGGCCGCGCGGGCGCGGAGGGATCCACGGGGCTGTCCTCGACCAGATTCTTCATGATCAAGGGCACTTGCGCCAGGCCGAAGGCGGTGGAGGCGATCCAGAGCACGCCCCGGAAACTGACCCACACGTCGGCGGGATCCACTCCGTTGAGGCCCAACTTCGGCGCGGCCCATGCAACAAGCGCTTCGGACCGAACCGCCTCGTTCACGAGGGCGACGGCGAGAAAAAAGAATCCGTACCGGATCGTCAGGATACGCCACGCTCGATCATTGACCGGAATGACTGTGCCCAGCAGGGCCTTGAGCGGCTGTTTGCCCAACAGAACGCCACCCAGCAAGGCCAAGGCCAGGGATGCGTTCAGAACCGTGACCTTCAGTTTCACGAACAGGTCGTCGTTGAAGACCAGGGTCAGGACGCCAAACACGAGGGCGAAGCCTCCGACCAGAAGCGGCATGAGTGCGAGGCGCTTCTCGACGAAAAGACCAACCGCCACGGCGACGGCCGCGCCGGCGACCAGGGCCCATGTCGCCTTCACCAAGGCCTCATCGCCGGTCAGGCCCTGAAGACGCAGGACCAGAAAGGCCAGGGCGAAGGCGGCGATGGCACCGAAATCCACCAGCTGGCGGATCCAGGGTGGCGGGGCCGTCTCTGCCTGGGTCTGGGGCTCGGCCATGATCAGTCCTCCAGCCCGACCAGGGATCGGGAAAACGCCCGAGCGTCGAACGGCTGCAGGTCGTCTATGCCTTCACCCACACCGATCAGCTTGATCGGGGCGTCCGAAGCCTGCGCGACAGGGACCAGCACCCCGCCCCGCGCCGTCCCGTCCAGCTTGGTCATCACCAGGCCAGAGACGAAAGCGGCACGGCCGAAGATCTGCTCCTGGGCCAGGGCGTTTCGGCCCACCGTGGCATCGAGCACCAACAGGGTCTCGTGCGGAGCGTCCGGATCGATCTTCTTCAGCACCCGCACGATCTTCAGGAGTTCGTCCATGAGGGCGCTCTTGTTCTGAAGTCGGCCGGCCGTATCGATCAGAACGACGTCGAAACCTTCTTCGCGCGCCCTGGAATAGGCGTCGAACGCCAGTCCAGCGGCGTCGGCTCCGTCCCGTCGTGCCTCGAAGGTGGCCCCGGCGCGTTCAGACCAGACCTTGAGTTGCTCGCGGGCCGCGGCGCGGAAGGTATCGCCCGCCACAATCATCACCTTGGCTCCACGCCGGGTCAGGTCGGCGGCGATCTTGCCCAGGGTCGTGGTCTTGCCGGAGCCGTTGACGCCCACGAACAGCACCACAAAAGGCTTGACGCCCCCGCCAACACCCTCAGAGCCGAGAGGATCGAAACCCGCTTGGCGGGGCAGGAGCTCGGCGGCGACGGCTTCGGCCAAGGCTTCCTTGACCTCGCGCTCGTCCGAGACCTTGCCAAACCGGAGCTGACGGAAGCGTTCGACGATCCGGTCCGTCGCGGCGGGGCCAAGATCGCTCTCGAGCAGGTGCTCCTCAAGCCTTTCGAGTGCCTCCTCGCTCAGGGGCTCTTTCACAAAGGCGGAGACGACCGTCTCGGTCATCTGCTGGCTGGAGCGGGCCAGCCCCGCGCTCAGGCGCTGGAACCAGCCCTTCTTGGGCGCGTCGGTCATGGAAGCGCTTTAGCCGTCGCCGAGCGAGAGGTCACGGTCTATCGTGGCCACGCACCGACTTAGGCTCTATATGAGCAAAACTCTCAGGACTGCGCCTTGGCCGAGCTTCATCCCTTCCACAGCCCCCGCACACATGGATTCGTCCGTGTCGGTGCCGCTACGCCGGTCGTGCACGTCGCGGACCCAGCGGCCAATGCCGAGGAGCATCTCAAACTGATCTGCAAGGCCGGTGAAGCCGGGGTCGAGCTGCTGGTCTTTCCTGAACTCAGCCTGTCGGCCTACGCCATTGACGACCTGCACCTGCAATCGGCTCTGCTCGATGCGGTGGAGGTCCAGCTGCCGACGCTGGCCCAGGCGGCCGGCGAGGCGGGGCTCGCCGTCGTCGTCGGGGCTCCGCTCCGCCACGGAGACCGGCTTCTGAACTGCGCCGTCCTGCTGGCCGGTGGCCAGATTGTCGGCGCGGTGCCCAAGACCTATCTGCCGAACTATCGGGAATACTACGAGAAGCGCTGGTTTTCGTCCGGGGACGACATCGGGGCGGAGACCCTGCGGGTTTCGGGAGCGGACAGCTGGATTGGGACACGGCTACTGTTCCAGGCCGAAGACCGACAAGGCTTCCTCGTCGGGCTGGAGATTTGCGAGGACTTCTGGTCACCACTTCCGCCCTCAACCCGCCAGGCGCTGGCGGGTGCGCGCATCCTCTGCAACCTGTCGGCGTCCAACATCGTCATCGGCAAGGCCGAGGAGCGGGCCATGCTCTGCGCCAGTCAGTCGGCGCGCGCGATGGGTGCCTATGTCTTCGCTGCTTCGGGTTGGGGCGAGTCCACCACCGATCTGGCCTGGGACGGGCAGGCGACGATCCATGAGCTAGGGGCCAGGCTGGCCACCGGCGAGCGCTTCTCGCTGGAAAACCATCTCACGGTCGCAGACATCGACGTCGACCGCATCGGGCTGGAGCGCATGCGCACGGGCACCTTCGCCGATTGCGCGCGTCGCGAACTGGACGACGAAGGTTTCGTTCGACTGGACTTTCGGGTGCGCCCCACGGCCTCAGCCTCTGCGCTTGTCCGCCCGCTCGACCGTTTTCCCTTTGTGCCCGACGACCCGGCGCGTCTGGACCAGGACTGTTTCGAGGCCTTCAACATCCAGGTCCAGGGCCTGATGCGGCGGATGAAGGCGACCCGCAGCGAGCGCATCGTCCTCGGAGTGTCTGGCGGACTGGACTCGACTCAGGCCCTGCTGGTCGCTTGCACCGCGTTCGACCGCTTGGGGCTTCCGCGCACTAGTATCCTGGGTTTCACCCTGCCCGGGTTCGCGACATCGGCGGGAACGAAATCCAATGCCTGGGCCCTGATGCAGGCTCTGGGCGTGACGGGCGCAGAGATCGACATCCGTCCGGCGGCCGAGCGGATGCTGAAGGACATCGGCCACCCCTATGCTGACGGAAAACCCGTCCACGACGTTACGTTCGAGAACGTCCAGGCCGGTCTGAGAACGGACTATCTGTTCCGCCTCGCCAACCAGAACCAGGCCTTTGTGCTCGGTACGGGCGACCTGTCGGAACTGGCGCTGGGCTGGGCGACCTACGGGGTCGGCGACCACATGAGCCACTACAACGTGAACGGCGGGGTGGCGAAGACGTTGATCCGGCATCTCATCCGCTGGGTCGCGGTGCGTCCGGAGATGTTGGAGGCCGCCCCAATCCTTCACGCCATTCTGGACACGGAAATCTCGCCCGAGCTGGTCCCGGCGTTTGACGGAAGGCTGCAGTCGACAGAGGCGACCGTGGGCCCATACGCCCTGAACGACTTCTTCCTGTTTCACATCACCCGCTACGGCCTTGTCCCATCCAAGGTCGCCTATCTGGCTTATCAGGCCTGGGGTGACGGAACGCGTGGCCATTGGCCGGCCCATCATCCCGAAGCCGACCGCGTCGCCTACGATCTGGTGACCATCAAGGGTTGGCTTCGCCGGTTCCTCATCCGCTTCTTCCAGACGAGCCAGTTCAAGCGCTCGGCCTTGCCCAACGGGCCCAAGGTGGTCACGGGTGGATCACTGTCGCCGCGCGGCGATTGGCGTGCCCCATCGGATGGCACAGCGCGAGCGTGGCTTGACGAACTGGACGCAAACGTCCCGGACGACTGAAAGCGGATCAGAAGCGGAAGATGGATTCCAGCCGGACGCGAGGTTGGGCCCTGCGATCCGTCTCGGCGGCGCGGGCCGGGTCCTGTTCCGGAGCGGCGAGTCCGGCCGTAGCACCGACACGCAGTCGGGGCGACAGGCGGTAATAGGCTCCCGCCTCGACATCGCCCCATTGCGCGTCGCGACCGACCGGCTGGCTCAGGTTGAAATCCAGGCCCCAGCGGCCGTTTTCGTTCCAGCGCAGGCTCCGGCGCGGCGCAGGTGACGTACGCTGGGCAGCGGTGGAGGCTTCGGCAAGGGTTACGGCTGGCGCGCGCGACCGGCTTTGCGCGGACGCGTCGTTGCTCACGCCGACATAGGCGGCGAGCCCCACAACCCCGGCGATGACGACCGACAGCCGCATATCCTACCCTTCGAGCCGACGCTTGCGGTCGGTTCCTCGGAGCGAAACCGACAACAATCGGTTCGCAATCTGTCGATTAGACACCGGTTGACCGCCCGGTCAACGCAACCCTCTCCGCGAGACCGGGTTCTCGCCACTCTTCCCGCGGCCTGTGGCGCAAGCGTCACGCGAACGGCGCCGAGCCGGCTTCGGCTGCCACGCGAATGCCGCCATGGGCGGACACCGCCGTCTTTGCCTTGTCATCGCCCCTTTTCAGCGTGTTATAGAGCGTCGCTTCGCCGTGTGTGCCCTGACCGGCCCCGTCGAATGCCCCTGGTTGGTTGGAGATGTCCCTCAATGAGCTTCGTTCGCGGCAAGACGGTCGTTGTGGCCGCGGTCCTGGTGGCATCCGGCCTTGCGCTTGCCGGCTGCGGCGGCGGGCTGTTCGGCGGGGGCCGTGAGGCCCAGCGCGCTGATGTCCAGACCGGCATTGGCGTGAACGGATACCTCTGGCGGGCGACGCTCGACACGCTCAGCTTCATGCCGCTGCTCACGGCCGATCCCTGGGGCGGCGTGGTGAACTATGACTGGTACATCAATCCCCAGACGCCCAATGAGCGGTTCAAGGCGACGGTTTTCATTCTGGACACCCGTTTGCGTGCCGATGCGCTGAACGTCACGGTCACCAAGGAGGTTCGTGACGCCGCTGGCGGCTGGACCGCCGCTCCTGTCGCCGCCCAGACCGAAGCGGACCTCGAGAACGCGATCCTGACCCGTGCGCGTCAGTTGAACCTCGCCAACGCGGGCTGAACACCGCTAACTAGACCGCCTCCTTCGGTTTCTCCGCTAGGAGCCGCCTGAAGGAATCCCGTGTCCGCCTCTTCGACCCGCTACGACCCCAAGACCGCTGAACCCCGCCAACAGGCGCGCTGGGCGCAAGCCGACGCTTTCGTCACCCGGGATACGGGTCGCCCGAAATACTACGTCCTTGAAATGTTTCCGTATCCCTCGGGGAACATCCACATGGGTCACGCCCGCAACTATGTGATGGGCGATGTCGTGGCGCGCCATAAGCGGGCGCAGGGCTTCGACGTCCTGCATCCCATGGGCTGGGACGCCTTCGGTATGCCGGCCGAGAACGCGGCCATGGAGCGGGGCATCCACCCCAAGGGCTGGACCTACGACAACATCGCCAACATGCGCGACCAGCTGAAGCTTCTGGGGCTCTCGCTGGACTGGTCGCGCGAGTTCGCCACCTGCGACCCGGAATACTACGGCAAGCAGCAGGCCTGGTTCCTGGAGCTGTATCGGCGCGGCCTCGTCTATCGCAAGGACGGGGTGGTCAACTGGGACCCGGTCGACAACACCGTGCTGGCCAATGAGCAGGTGATCGATGGCCGGGGCTGGCGGTCGGGGGCCCTGGTCGAGAAGCGCAAGCTGAACCAGTGGTTCCTGCGGATCACCGACTATGCCGATGACCTGATCGAGGGGCTGTCGACGCTGGACCGCTGGCCCGAGAAGGTCCGGCTGATGCAGGAAAACTGGATCGGCAAGTCCAAGGGCGCGACCCTGTGGTGGGACATTGCTGAGGTTCCACCCTTCCTGGCCCGTGCGCTTGAGGGCGAGCCCAGCCACGACCGCGACCCGATCGAAGTCTATACGACCCGACCTGACACCCTCTTCGGGGCCAGCTTTCTGGCTCTGTCGGCGGACCACCCCCTGACCAGGGCCATCGCCGAGCATAGGCCCGATGTCGCGGACTTCATCAAGGCCTGCGCCCAGACCGGGACGTCCGAGGCCGATATCGAGAAGGCCGAGAAGCTGGGCGTGGATCTGGGTGTGCGCGTACGCCATCCCTTCGATCCGGATCGCACCGTGCCGGTCTGGGCGGCCAACTTCGTGCTGTCGACCTACGGATCCGGCGCGATCTTCGGCTGCCCGGGTCACGACCAGCGCGATCTGGACTTCGCCCGCAAGTACGGCCTGCCGGTGCTTCCGGTCGTCCGGCCCGAAGGAGCAGAAAGCGTTGAGATCGGCACTGAGGCCTATGTCGGTCCGGGTCGGATCTTCAACTCAGACTTCCTGGACGGCCTGGGCGTCGAGGAGGCCAAGGCCGAGGCGATCCGTCGGCTGGAGGCATCTGGCCATGGCCAGGGTGCCACCATCTACAGGCTGCGTGACTGGGGCGTCAGCCGTCAGCGCTATTGGGGCTGCCCCATACCGATCATCCACTGCCCGTCCTGTGGTGTGGTCGAGGTCCCTGCGGAACAGCTGCCGGTCGTCCTGCCCGACGATGTGACGTTCGACGTTCCTGGCAATCCTCTCGACCGTCATCCGACATGGAAGCACGTGAAGTGCCCGTCCTGTGGCGCGGACGCCCATCGCGAGACAGACACGCTGGATACCTTCGTCGATTCCAGCTGGTATTTCGCACGCTTCACTGATCCGACCGTGTCCGAGCCGATCAGCAAGGCGGCAGCCGATCACTGGCTGGCCGTGGATCAGTACATCGGCGGCGTCGAACACGCGGTCCTCCACCTGCTCTATGCCCGTTTCATCACCCGAGCCCTGTCGGATGCCGGCATGCTGTCAGTGAAGGAGCCGTTCGCGGGCCTGTTCACACAAGGGATGGTGGTCCACGAGACCTACCGCCGGACCGACGGTGGCTGGGTTGAACCGACCGACGTCGAGCTTTCGAACGACGGTGGCAAGCGATCCGCCCGCCAGCGCTCAACGGGCGAGACCCTGGTCATCGGCGACATCGAAAAGATGTCGAAGTCCAAGAAGAACGTGGTCGCCCCCGCCGAAATCCTGGAAAGCCACGGCGTCGACGCTGGCCGCCTGTTCGTCCTGTCCGACAGTCCGCCAGAGCGCGACGTGCAGTGGACGCCGGGAGGGGTCGAGGGGGCAAGCCGCTTTGTCCAGCGCGTCTGGGCCCTGTTCGACGGCTTCGACGCCAAAAGCCCCGCGACGGATCAGGATGCCGCCCTCATCCGTGAGACCCACAAGGCCATCAAGGCCGTGTCGGACGGGGTCGAAGGCTTCCGCTTCAACTCCGCCATCGCCAAGCTCTACGCCTTCGTCGCCACCGTGCGCGATCACGAGAGCGCGGGCGGCGCAGCCAAGCGCGAGGCCCTGTCGGCGCTTGCGCGTCTGATCGCGCCCGTTACCCCGCATCTGGCCGAAGAATGCTGGACCCGTCTGGGCGAAACCGGGATGGTCCTGAACGCGCCCTGGCCGACCTACGACCCGGCGCTGGCGGCCGACGATGAAGTGGTGCTGCCGATCCAGATCAACGGCAAGCGGCGCGCCGAGATCTCCATGCCGCGCGGTGCAGATACCGCCGCGGTCGAGGCTGAAGCGCTCGCCAATGCGACGGTGAAGGCGTATCTGGAGGCCAACGGCCAATCCATTCGCAAGGTCATCGTCGTGCCCGACCGCATTATCAATCTGGTGGCCGGATGAGCCGGGAACGCCTGGCTGCGCTGACGCCTGTGGCTGGACTTTTGTCCATCGCCCTTCTGCTGGCTGGGTGCGGCTTCACGCCGATGTATGCAGAGACAGCGCAGGGGTCTCCGATCCGGCGTATCGCTGTGTCGACCCAGGACGATCGTCTGGGTTACCGCCTGCGCGAGCAGCTTGAGGACGCTCTGGCCTGGGACCGCTCGGCCGCGCCTCTCTATCGGCTGGAGACGGCGGTGGAGCAGAACCGTCGCCCGCTCGGCCGCCGGATCGACGATACCGCCACCCGGTATGAACTTACGGTCCGCGCCACCTGGACATTGACGCCGACCTCAGGCGGCGTGCCAATCACCGGCGTCCAGGCGGTGACGACGACCTACGCTTCGGCCGATCAACCCTATGCCTCCATCGCCGCCCAGCAGGATGGCGAGGATCGCGCCGCCGCCGAATTGGCCCGCCTGATCCGTCTCGATCTGCTGCGGGCGCTCTCGGAGTGATCCCCCTCTCATGATTCTGGCGAAGCGGCCCGAGGTCGATCGCTTCCTGTCGAAGCCTGACGCGGGCATCCGCGCCGCCGTTATCCACGGCAAGGACCGATCCGGCGTCGCTGAGCGCGCCGAGATCCTCTGCAAGGCCATCACGCCGGACCTGAATGACCCCTTCAATGTCACCGTCCTGACCGACAGCGACATCGACGCCGACGAGACCCGGCTGGAGGAGGCCCTTACGGCGCTGTCCATGATCGGCGGCCGGCGCCTCGTCCGCGTGCGGCTGGGTTCGGACAAGGCTTCGATCGACAAGGCTGTCGCTTCCGCGCTCAAGACCCACGGCGAGGGCGGCTTCAACCCCGACGCCATGCTGGTCGTCGAGGCCGGCGCCTTGGGCCGCGACTCCGCACTGAGGAAGGCCGCCGAGGCCGGCAAGGCCACGGTTGGTATCGCCTGCTATGAGGACGAGGCTGGCGACATCGCCCGCATGACGCGTGAAGCGCTGGCTGCGGACAAGGTGAACCTGACGTCGGATGCGCTCGCCGTTTTCGTCGCCCGCCTGCCCAAGGAGCGGGGGCTGATGCGTCAGGAGATCGAGCGCCTGGCCCTTTACATCGGCCCCGGTTCCGGTCGGACGATCGACGTCGAGGAACTGGAAGCGCATCTGGGCGTGGAAGCCGACGCGTCCCTGTCCGACGCGGCGCTTCAGGCGTTTGGCGGTCGTCCCGGACCGGCGCAGGGTGGTCTGCGACGCGCCCTGGCCGAGGGTGAGAGCGCGGTCATGGCTGTTCGATCCGCGTCGATCCACCTCGGCAAGCTGCGCCGAATCAACGTTTTGCAAGGGTCCGGCGCGGGGGCCAAGGAGGCCGCCAAGGCTGCGGGGGTCTTCTGGAAGCAGGAGGCCGAGATGCTGCGTCAGGCCAGGGCCTGGAGCCTGGACCGGCTCGACGAGGTGCAGGACAGCGTCAACACCGCTGACCTCATGACCAAGACGACCGGCATGCCCGAACACCTGATCGCCGAGCGCCTGTTGCTTGAGATCGCCGCCCGTGCCCGTCGCCTGGGCCTGTGAATGTCTAGCGCAGTGTGATGGCTTGCCGGCTACCCGTGACGGGCAGGTCGAAAGCGGCAGCATCGAAGGCCGGAGGGCCAAAACGACCTCGGGCGTTGCGCGAAAAGCCATAGGCTTCGCGTGGCAGGCCGACGGGCCAAAGCGTCAGTTCGCCGTTACTGTCAGCGTCGTGAAAAACGGCTACCGCGTAGCGACCGGGGGCCAGACCGGGAATAGTTACCGAAACGGCCCCGCCAGACGCAGGCACGGTCCGGGTCGCCACCGGATTGCGGCTTTGGCGTAGGGCATCCGCGCTGTCATAGACGGCGATCGCCAGATTGCCCCCGGAGCCCTGCGTTCGAAGGGTCAAGTTCAGATCTGCCGCCTCGGCACCGCTGGCTGCGATCATCAGACCCAGACTCATCGATACGATTGCCAACTTCATCGAAACGCCCTCTCAGTGTCGCGCCGTCCGGCAAAAGCGAAACACCAGCACGAGCCGCCCGTCCACCCATGAACGCCCCATTGTCGCCAGGTCGCAGCCCCCGGGGGCCTTCCATACAGAGTTTGCCAAAGGGCCTCGCGATTGCAGCGATGGCTGGCGTGGTGCTGGCGCTGACTGGGGCGTTCAACACGGGTGAAGTGTCGCTTTGGCTCCGGTTCGCCTACTGGGTCCCGATCATGGTAGTGGGGGCCGGTTGGGGGCATTTGTGCTCTTTGCTGATCGAGCGCTGGATTGATTTTGACGAGCGGCCCTGGCTGGCTGTGGCGGGATTGACGGCGACCATCAGCGGTCCGGTCACCCTTATGGTCTGGGCGGCGACCGGACCGGTCTTCGAAGGCCGACTATACGACATTTCTGCCCTGCCGTGGTCGTTGGGTCCGGTCGTGACCGTGACCGCCACGATGAGCGCTATCAACGTCTTCCTGAACCGGGCTCAACCCATCCAGACCCACGCCCCCATGGCAGGCCAGCCTGCGTCCCGCTTTCCGGCAAGGCTTCCGCCCAAGCTCAAGGGTGCGGCCATTCGCGCCGTACAGGCGGAGGACCACTATCTCCGCATCCACACCGACCGTGGATCTGATCTGATCCTGATGCGGATGTCGGACGCGCTGGACGAGCTGGAAGGGCTGGAAGGGGCCCAGACCCATCGCAGCTGGTGGGTGGCCAAGGATGCCGTTCGAGATGTGGCCCGCGGCGATGGTCGCGCGACACTGACGCTCGAGGGGGGAGTCGTCGCCCCGGTCAGCCGGCGCTACGCTAGGGCGTTGCGCGACGCCGGCTGGTACTGAGGCCGTCTAGCCGCGCCAGGCCCCGTGGAAGCCTGCCGGCAGGGCAACATCGGCCCGCCAGGTCGCAACCGGGCCCGCTTCGACCGCCGCGACATCGAAGACGTGCAGTTCCGTTACGCCTTCGGCGAGATTGATGGACGGCGCGACCAACCAGGCATCGGCCTCGTCCGTTCGGCCGGGCTTGGGCACGAACACGGCCTCTTCCATGATCTGGGTGTCGTCGAAAAGGAAGGCCTGGTTCTGGCCGGTCGCCCAGTTCTGGATCGCCAGGCCGTTAGGCAGGGGGCGATCCCCGCGTTCGCCGTGAACATGAACCGTCAGATTGCGCAGCGAACACGGACGACGCGGATCCCCCTTCGGGAACTCTGCGGTCACGCCCGTAGAGGCCATCTCGGCGCGGCCGTCGGCGTGGAGTGTTATCAGCTTCAGGACGCTCGGTTCGCCGGGAACAGCTCCCCGTTGGGCCACCAGGACGCGGGCACCCTCAATGGCGAAGGAGGCGTCGCGATTGGCCGCCACGTCGAAACGGATTGTGCCATCCGCTTCTTCCCAGCCGTCGCCGAGGTGAAAGAAGCTGAAGGCTGGAAGCTCAAAGACACGCGTTCTCGTCAGATCCGCCTTGTCCACGACCAGGACCTGGGTCCCTAGCTCCGGGCGCCAGGCGAACTGGGTCGAGAAGGGCATGCGCCTTTGGGCGAACACCCAAGGCTGGAGCACGAAGATCAGGGAGCGCTCCGTCGCTGTGAAGTCGTGCAGGTAGCTGGCGCGGGGCAGGGCCACCAGCCCGGCCGTGATGAGGCTTCCGTCCGGGTTCATGTGCCAGATGATCGCCTGGTCAGCGTTGGTGCCGACGTTCCAGATGGTGCCGTCGGGCGCCCGCCTCGGATGGGCCTGGAAGGGCATGCCCCGCAGATCATCGCGCAAGGTGACGAACCGCTCGGTCGCGAGGGTCGCGGCATCCATCTGTAATGGTGATCCGCCCTCCCAAAGCGCCCAGACCTTATCCCCCGTGACCATAGCGGCGGTGTTCGCCGCATTGGCGTCGTCGTTTGAGCCGATCCGGGCGCGGGCGTCGCCAGCCGTGCCGAAACCGGGGGTCACCACGGCGTCGATCTCGGTCTCTGTGCGTCGTTTCGGGGTGTCCGCGAATCGGGCCGCCAGCATTACGGCTCCATCCTCGATGCGGAACGACCGCATCAGTCCGTCGCCGTCGAACCAGTGGGTGGCCGAACCGCCGGGCCGGCGGAACTTTCCGGGCCCGTTGCGGAACAGCGTCCCGGCCAGTCCGTCGGGCGCACGCCCGTGCACCAATCGCATCGCACGGGGAGCCACGTCAGCTTCCAGATCGGCGGTGGCAAGCGCCCAGGGGGCCGCAGCCTCCTGGGCCATTGCGGCCCAAACGGTTTCAGGCGTGGCGACCGCCGCCGACAGGGCGGCGGCGCTCATCAGAAAGTGACGACGGGAAGCGTTCATGGCGGGTCTCGTGATCAGGCGCAAAGGGAAGGACGCCGCGTCGAAAGCGACGGCCCGTCGGATTCAGCGGATAGAGATGGTCTGGGCCGTTGCGCCCTGAACGGTGAAGCGGGCGCGGTCCCAGCCTGCCGGACCCATGTTGCCCACGGCGTTGTTGGAGAAGGCGTAGGGCTCGGTCGGCATGCCGAACGGATTGCGGTTCATCTCGCCGTCGCCGTTGAGGTCGTGAAACGCCCGGATGCCGTACTCGCCCGCTTGGAGCCCGGCAAAGGAGGCCGTCCGCTGGCCAGCGGCAACGTCGAGGCGGACGGCCCTGACCGGCTGGCCGCCGTTGTATCCGGCGGCGTCATAGAGAGCGACCATCAGGGCACCAGTGTCGGCGCCGGTCTCGAAGGTTACGGTCAGGTCGCTGGTGAGTTGGGCCAGGGCCGGGGCGGCGAAAGCCAGGGCGGCGATCAGGGCGGTGATGCGGATCATGTCGGGTCTCCGATTTGCGAGGGGAGACCGACCACCGGCCTCCGATGACCTGACCCTGGCCCGACAGCCCGGCAGACCGCCACCGGAGTTGCGGAAGCGACCGTCCCGGTTTCGTGAATGGCGGGGGGCGTCCATCCGCGAAACGTGAATGAACAGGTCCCCTGCGCGCCTTGCGGCACGATCGCGTCCGGCGCATCGTTGAAGGTGATCGAGGAGGCCCAATGTCCGAAGAGATCGTCTTCTATACCAACCCCATGTCGCGCGGTCGCATCGTGCGATGGATGCTGGAAGAGCTGGGCCAGCCCTATCGCACCGAGGTTCTGGACTACGGGACGACCATGAAGGCTCCGGCCTATCGGGCCATAAATCCGATGGGGAAGGTGCCTGCCATCCGGCATCGCGGCGTGACGGTAACCGAGTGCGCCGCGATCTGCGCCTATCTGGCCGACGCCTATCCGGGGGCGGGATTGGCACCAGCCTTCGATGATCCGGCCCGGGGTGCCTATCTGCGCTGGATGTTCTTCGCCGCCGGGCCGGTGGACGCTGCCGTGACTGCGAAGTCGCTCGGCTGGCGGGCTCCGCCCGAAAGGCAGGGAATGGTCGGGTACGGCAGCTACGAGCAGATGGTCGACGCCCTCGAAACCGCTGTTGAAGCCGGCCCCTTCATCCTGGGCGATCGATTCAGCGCCGCCGACGTCTATGTCGGCTCACAGATCGGCTGGGGGCTTCAGTTCAAGACCTTGCCGGATCGCGAGACCTTCAAGGCCTATGTAGGCCGGATCATGAGCCGACCGGCGGCCATAAGAGCGCGAGAGATGGACGACGCGCTCATCTCGACCCCAGGCTAGCCCTCATCCACCACTTCAATGGGAGAATGCCGATGACCCGATTTACCGTTTCCGCAACCGTGCTCCTGCTTGTCGGGCTGACCCTCGCCGGGTGTGCGACTTCGGGCGTTGAAGGCCAGAACCGCTACACGGCAGAGCTGGACCGTCTCACCGCCGATTGCAGGGCGCGCGGAGGCGTTCTGACACCCAACGGCAACGCGACATCCGGTCGCCCGGAGATCGACTATGCCTGTCGGATCACAGGTGCCACCCGCCTTGGCGGATCTTGATCAGCCTTCACCAAGGCAACGCAGGGCGACCTCAAGGTTCCTGAGGCCGTCCTCGCCCGTCACAGCGGGTGCCTCGCCAGTTCGGATTGCGTGAGCGAAGGCTTCCAGTTCCTTCTTGAGCGGCTCGTTGGGCCAGGAGTGGACGCCGCGCGTCGAATAGCTGCCGTCCGGCTGCTGGCCGAAGTATTCGGTGACCTGCCGGGTCATCAGATCGGCGACCACGAACTTGTTCTGGGTGGCGACCTGGAGTGTACGGGTCTTGTAGGGCGTGACCCAGTTGGTCGTGATGTGGGCGATCACCCCGTTGTCCATGCGGAACTGCAGCAGCGCCGTGTCCTCGCGCTCGGCGCGGGTGTGGGCCAACTGCGGCTGGACCTCGGCCACCTCGGATCCCGTCAGGTGGCGAATGATGTCGATGTCGTGGACGGCCAGGTCGATGACCACGCCCACTTCGCCCATACGTGGCGGGAAGGGCCCGACGCGGGTGATCTGGATCGAGATGACATCCTCGCCGGCGATGGCGCGCTTCACCGCCTCGACCGCCGGATTGAAGCGCTCGACCTGTCCAACCATCAGCACCCGGCCGTTGGCCTCGGCGGCGTCGATCATGCGCCGGGCGTCCGCGACCGTCGCCGCGATCGGCTTTTCGACCAGGACATGGACGCCCTTTTCCAGCAGGGCGACAGTCAGGTCTGCGTGGGTGCGGTTGGGCGTCGACACCACCGCTGCGTCCAGTCCGGCGGCGACAAAGGCCTCGGCCGAGGTCACCGCGCCGGCTCCATAGACGTCAGCGACACCCTGGGCGGTCACGGCGTCCATGTCGAAGACGGTGGTCAGGTCAAAGTCACGGATATCGGCCAGCACGCGGGCATGGTTTCGGCCCATGACGCCGGCACCGGCCACGCCGGCCTTGAGGGGAGCGAGTTGCGGGCTCATCGGATCACCCCTTGAAGCTGGCGACGGCGGCGACGATGCGGTCCTGGGTGGCTTCGTCCAGGTCGGAGTGCATCGGCAGGCTGATCACCACCTCCTTTTTCGCCTCTGTGACAGGCAAGCCGCCCGGGCCGCGAGGATGGTGTGAATAGGCCGGCTGTAGGTGGCAGGGGATCGGGTAGTAGACCGCGCTCGGCACGCCTTCGGCCTTCAGATGAGCGGCAAGGCCGTCGCGGTTCGGATGCTCGATGGTGTACTGGGCCCAGTTGGACACATTGCCGTTGGGGACATAGGGGACGGCCGTGACGTGGGGTGCCAGCAGATCGTTGTAGCGATCCGCGATCCGGTTACGCCACTCGATCTCCTCACCGAAGACCTTGAGCTTTTCGATCAGGACGGCAGCCTGGACGGTGTCCAGACGACTGTTCATGCCCACGCGCATGTTGAGATACTTGGGATCGTGGTCGAAGGTGCGGCCTTTCAGGTCCTTGGCCACCGCCTTGCCGTGGACGCGATAGCTGTCCATCTCCTGCGCCAGATCATCGTCGTCGGTCAGCACGGCCCCGCCGTCGCCGTAACAGCCCAGCGGCTTTGCCGGAAAGAAGCTGGTGGTCGTCAAATCGGCCCACTTCAGCGGATGGGCGCCGCCTTCCAGCGTACAGCCGAAACCTTGAGCGGAATCAGCGATCAGTTTCAGCCCGTGCTTGTCGCAGATGGCCTTGATCGCAGGATAGTCGGCGGGCTGGCCGAACAGGTCGACCGCAATGACGACCTTGGGTCTGAGCTTGCCCTCGGCGATCGTGGCCTCGATTGCGGCCTCCAGATGGGCCGGGTCCATGTTGTAGGTCTTGGGATCGATATCGATGAACACCGGGGTCGCGCCCAGCCAGGGCCCGATCTCGACCGTGGCGCAGAAGGTGAAGCTGGGCACGAACACGGCGTCGCCCGGCCGGATGTTCCAGGCCATCAGCGGCAGGACCAGGGCCTCGGTGCCGTTGGCGCATGACACGGCGTGTTTCGCCTGACCGAACTCGGCCAGCATGGTCTCGAACTCGCGCACCGGCGGGCCCATGACATAGGCCCCGCTCTCGACGGCGGCCATGATGGCGGCTTCGATCCTGCCGTTCAGGCGGCGGCGCTGGGCCTGCAGGTCGATGAAGGCGATGCTCATGCGGGGGTGTCTTTCGCGACGGCGGCTGGCGCGCATCCTCTAGGTTGGCCGCCTCTAGCGCGAAGCGGCGTTCAAAGCCAAACCGAAGCGGCTCACATCGCGTTGCGCCTTGCAACGGTCGACCGTATTCAACCGCACCCCGCATTGGAGTTTCCTGTGTTGCCCGCTTCCTCCTTGGTTCCCGCCGTCTTCCTGGATCGCGACGGCGTCCTGATCGAGGACAGCGGCTATCCGCATCTGGATGAGCACCTGATCCTCATCCCCGGGGCCGCCGAAGCCGTGCGGCGGCTGAATGCGCTGGGCTATCTGATCGTCATTGTCACGAACCAGTCGGGTGTGGCGCGGGGTCTCTTCAGCGAAGATCGGATGCATCGCTTCAACGACCTGCTGGTGCGAAAACTCGCGTCAATGGGCGCGCGTATCGGCGCGGTGTACGCCTGTCCCTTCCACGCCGAGGCGCAGGACGAGCGGTATCGCCACCCGGACCACCCGGATCGCAAGCCCAATCCCGGAATGATCCTGAAGGCCGCCGCCGATCATGACATCGATCTCAGCCGGTCGTTCATGATCGGGGACCGCCAAAGTGACCTTGAGGCGGCGCGCCGCGCGGGCATTTCGGGCTTTCTGTTCGAGACGGGCAACCTGGACACTTTCGTGCGCGATCTCATCGGCGCCTGATCGCAATTCCCGCGTTGATGAAATACCTTCACGTCGCGCGCACGGGCGTGGTGATCGGAGCCGGGAATGTCAGAGCCGCAACCCTACGCTGAGCGGAGATGGACCTCTCACGATGGTCTGAGCCTGTACGCTCGCGACTATGGCGGCGGGGACGGACCAGCGAAGCTGCC
>JADCBH010000033.1 GCA_020253595.1 Brevundimonas sp. | reverse complement strand
CTTTCCAGCGCCAGCGACACCGAAGCCACGATGTTCTCGTCGTCATCCACCAGGGTGATGTTGGCCAAGTCGCTCTCCTTGTCGTGACCCCGCACGCGCGGTCCGGGACCCTTCAACGCACGTCAAGCGTAACCGTTCGCCCGAGATCAGGGTGACATTACGGCCACAGCAACGCGCTGGCCAGATTTGGGGCGTCGAAACCGGAACTTAAAGCCTTCCGATCATGCTGAACGGCCAACAGCGGACCCCATCATGGCCGGACCTGTCCACTACGAAATCTACATCCGCAAGACCGCGCCGGCGCCTTGGACGCTGCTGCAGGCCACCGAGGACCGGCAGCAGGCGATCACGGTCGCGGAGGAGATCCTGGCCGACAAGCGAGCCATCGCCGTCCGCGTGACCAAGGAAACGCTCGATCCGGACACGATGGAGTTCGCCTCCACCACCATCCTGACGCGCGGCGCACCAGAGGCCCCCAAGAAGCGCGTGGTTGACGCCGACGACCGCCCGAACTGCATGGCGCCCCAGGACTTCTACGCGCCGCATGCCCGCGAGCTGATCGGGCGGGTGCTGGAAGACTGGCTGGCGAGGAACGGGGTGACCGTCTTCGAGCTGCTGCATCGCCCGGATCTGGTCGAGCGACTGGAGGCCTCCGGCGTCGAGGTGCAGCATGCGATCCAGAAGGTCGCCATCCCCGAAAGCCAGGCGACCGGCCAGGCGGCGCATGAACTGATCCGCCACTACCAGAAGCTGGTCGAGGCGGCGATGGAACGCGTCATCGCGGCGGGCCGAAAGAACCTGTTCCTCGACCTGGCCAACCGGTCGCTGGCGGAGGTGGCTGATCGGCTGGCGGGATCGGCGGATCGCGCCTTCGTCATGGGCGGTGTGATCTCGGGCGCGCTCGTCGGGGTACGCGGTGCCCGCCCCCGGCTGGAACGCCTGATGGACCTGGCCGACCGGGCCCCGGCGGAGGGGCCGCCGCGCGCCCTGGTCATGGTCGGGATCGAACAGATCCTGTGCGAGATGATGGCGTCGAGGACGAACCTGTCCGAAATCCTGGGCCCGGCGCTGGACCAGGGCGGCAGCCTGGCGGCGGTGGTCCGCATGGTCGCCCCGCGCGAGATCGAGGCCCTGGTCCGGATGGACCCGAAGATGGCCCTGTTGATGCCCGCAGTGGATGGCCCGGCCGCCCGTCTGGGGGTCCGGCTGGAGGCCGGCGAGTATCCGATCCTGTCGGCGTCGCTCGCCCGCATGGTCTTGCGCGAACTGATGGGGCCGCGCCGCCTTCGACCCAGCGATCCGCATGGCGAGATCGATATTCTGCGCACCCTGGCCATGTCGCTGACGGCGACGGCGGGGCGGCTGCTGACGCTGGAGGAGGTGCAGAATGCCTTCACCGAGCGTTCCAAGGCGCTGGTCACCGCCGACTTCGTCCAGGCCTACGTCGATCCGTGCGAGACCGTGCTGTGCGAGGCCGAACAGCTGACCCGGCTGTGCGAGAACGTCACCGGCATCGCCAACAAACGATCCGCGGCGCGCTGGCTGGCCGCCTGCGTGACCTCCCTGCGGTTCGAGCAGGAGATGCGCACAGCGACCCAGACGGCGGCGAGGAAGCTCCAGTCCCTGGCGGTGCTGAACCGCTCGGTACGCGCGGCGGCCCTGTCCGAAAACGACACCGAACAGATCAACGGTGCCATCGGCCATGTCGGCGGTGTGGTGGAGGCCGAGGCCAAGCTGACCGCCCAGCTGGCCCGCGCCCCGGCCCCCCCGGCCCAGAAACTGGCCGCCCTGCTGCGTCTCGCCGCCGGCGAGACCGCGCCGTTGGGCCCGGCCGCGGACCGTGCCAAGGCCGAGGCCATCAAGCTGTTCCGCGCGCCCGAGGCCCGAGCCGCCCTGACCGCCTCGCCGGAGCAGATCGGGCCGCTGAAATCCCTGATGAAAGCAGCGGGGCTGGCGGCCTGAGGCCCTAGTGCGCCTCGTCCCAGTTCTTCGCCGCGCGCGCGTCGACGACCAGCGGAACCGTCAGGCCCACCGCGGGCTCTGAGGCGCCTTCCATGACCTTGCGGATCAGGGCAATGGCGAGGTCGGCCTCGGCTTGGGGCGCTTCGAACACCAGTTCGTCGTGGACCTGGAGCAGCATGCGGGTCGCCAGACCGGCCTCGCAGAGTGCAACGGGCATGCGCATCATGGCGCGGCGGATGATGTCGGCGGCGGCACCCTGGATCGGGGCGTTGATGGCAGCCCGCTCGCCGAACTGGCGCTCGGCCCCCGACTTGGAATGGATGGCCGGGATGTGGATCTTGCGGCCGAAGACGGTCGAGACGTAGCCCTGCTCGCGGACCTCCGCCCGGGTCTTGTCCATATAGGCGCGGATGCCTGGGAAGCGTTCGAAGTAGGTCTTGATATAGGCCCCGGCCTCGCCCTGATCGATGCCCAGCTGGGCGGCCAGACCGAAGGCGGAGATGCCGTAAACGATGCCGAAGTTGATGGCCTTGGCGCGGCGGCGCGTCTCCGGGTCCATCTGGTCGACGGGCACGCCGAACATCTCCGACGCCGTCGCCGTGTGAATGTCGATGCCCGCCTTGAAAGCGCGTTTCAGCTCGGGGATGTCGCCGATGTGGGCCAGCAGCCGCAGCTCGATCTGGCTGTAGTCCGCCGAGATCAGGACATGGCCGTCGCGCGCGATGAAGGCCTGGCGGATCTGACGGCCGGTCTCAGTGCGGATCGGGATGTTCTGCAGGTTGGGGTCCGACGAGGCCAGACGTCCGGTCGTGGCGGCCGCCAGCTGGTAGGAGGTGTGCACCCGGTCGGTAGCGGGATCGGCGGCGGCGACCAGGGCGTCGGTATAGGTACCCTTGAGCTTGGAGAGCTGGCGCCAGTCCAGAATGGCGCGCGGCAGGTCGTGCGTCAGGGCCAGCTCTTCCAGCACGCTGGCGTCGGTGCCCCATTGGCCGGTGGCGGTCTTCTTGCCGCCGGGCAGGTTCATCTCGCCAAACAGGATGTCGCCGATCTGCTTGGGGCTGCCGATGTTGAAAGGGCGGCCGGCGATCTCATGGGCGCGGGCCTCAAGCTCGGCCATCTTCAACCCGAACTCCGACGACAGACGGCGCAGGCGGTCCGGGTCGATGCGAATGCCGGCCAACTCCATGTCGGCCAGGACGGCGGGCATGCCGCGCTCCAGCGTCTCATAGACGGTCGCCAACCCCTCCTCCGCCAGCCGGGGCTTCAGGATGCGCCAGAGCCGCAGCGTCACGTCGGCGTCCTCGGCGGCGTAGGCCGTCGCGGGCTTCAGCTCGACGTGCTTGAAGGATTTCTGGGCCTTGCCCGTCCCGGCGACCTGCTTGAACGGGATCGGGTCATGGCCGAGGTGGAGCCGGCTGAGCTCGTCCATGCCGTGACCGTGCAGCCCGCCCTCCAGCACGTAGGAAATCAGCATGGTGTCGTCGATCGGCGCCACGCGGATGCCGTCCCGGGCCATGACGGCCAGGTCGTACTTGCCGTTCTGGACCACCTTCAGAACGGCCGGATCTTCGAGCACAGTCTTGAGCCGCGCCAGAACCGTGGGCTTGTCCAACTGGATCAGAGGCTCTCGCGCGTCGCCCTCGCCGCCGAAGTCCAGTCCGCCGCTGCTTTCCAGAGGTGGATGCTCGTGGGTCAGAGGGATGTAACAGGCGGCATTCGGCCCGATGGCCAGCGACACGCCGCACAGGCCCGCATGGGTCGCCGACAGGGCATCAGTCTCTGTGTCGAAGCCGACGATGCCCACCTCTGTGGCGCGGGCGATGAAGGCGTCAAGGTCCTCCATCGTCTGGATGCAGCGATAGGCATCGTGGTCGAACGTCTGGGTCTCGACCGTTTCGGACACCGCCTGTGGCGCGTAGCGAGGCGAGATCAACGGCGCGGTCAGGGGGACGACAGGACGCGGCGGGGCGAAGGCCGAGCCGTCATGACCGTCCAGTTTGCCGTCGCCGACCCGCCGGGCCAGCGAACGAAATTCCATCAGCTCCAGGAAGGCCGACAAGGTCGCCGGATCGGGATCGCGCACGACGAAGTCCTCGATCGGCTCTGGCGCAGGCGCGTCGCAGGTCAGGCGAACCAGCTGGCGGCTCAGCAGGATCTGCTCACGGTGCTCGATCAGGGTCTCGCGGCGCTTGGGCTGCTTGATCTCCCCTGCCCGCTCCAGAAGCGTGTCGAGGTCGCCGTATTCATCCAGTAGCTGGGCGGCGGTCTTGGGGCCGATTCCCGGCGCACCCGGCACGTTGTCGACGCTGTCGCCGATCAGAGCCTGAAGGTCGATCATCTTGTCCGGGGTAACCCCGAACTTCTCCATTACCGCCTCTTCGGCCAGGCGACGGTCCTTCATCGGGTCCCACATGACGACCGACGGCCCGATCAGCTGCATCAGGTCCTTGTCGGACGAGACGATCACGCATTCGCCGCCCGCGTCCCGGGCCTTGCAGGCATAGGTGGCGATCAGGTCGTCGGCCTCAAAGCCGGGCAGTTCGACGCAATGAACGCCGAAAGCGCGGGTCGCATCCCGCACCAGCGGGAACTGGGGGATCAGGTCCTCAGGCGGGGCCGAGCGGTTGGCCTTGTACTGGTCGTAGAGGTCGTTGCGGAACGTCTTTTCCGAATGGTCGAAGATAGCGGCCAGGTGCGTCGGACCGTCGGCGCCCTTCATGTCCTTCAGGAGCTTCCACAGCATGTTGCAATAGCCCTGCACGGCACCGACCGGCAGGCCGTCGGACTTGCGCGTCAGGGGCGGAAGCGCGTGGTAGGCGCGGAAGATGTAGGCCGAGGCGTCGATCAGCCACAGCCGGATCGGAGGGCCAGCCTGGGTGTGGGAGCGGTCATCGGCTTTGGGCGCAGCGGCGTCGGACATGGCGGCGACCATAGGCGGCAGGCCGGCCCGCGTCACGCGCCCGGCCGTTTCAGGCTGTCAGCTTTTGCGAGCTTGACGAGGGGTGCCCAAAGGCTTCGTCTGGCGTGATCAGGAACCTTGAGGGGCGGATGATGAAAACGCGAGGATGGGGCGCCGTGCTTCTGGCCTATCCGGCGGCTTCGGCGGTGGGGGCCGCGATCGTGGCCGTCGGGTTTACCGTCGTCGGGATCGTCGCCCAGATCATGAACGAGGTGCCAGACAGGATGCTGGAGGGCCTGTGGATCACGCCGGTCGCCTTTCTTTACGCGCTGGTCGTCTTTCTGGTCGGCCTGATCGTCATCGGCACACCGGCGTGGCTTGTTCTGCTTCGTCTAGGGCGGACGACACGGCGTGACGCCGTTGTTGCGGGTGCAACCGTTTGCACGGCCGCAGGAGCCGTCATCATCCTGGCGATGGGCGAACCGGCTCCGGCCTGGGAACCATGGGCCCTGGCTGCAACGCTGGCCATCCCCGGCGCGGCGGCCGGATGGACGCTGCACCGGGTCGCCTACGGCCGCTGAAGACGCCTACCAGCTACCGGTATTGGGCATGGACGCCCATGGCTCGGCCGGGGCGAGAGGCTCGCCCTCCTGTAGCAGCTCGATGGAAATGCCGTCCGGGGAACGGACGAAGGCCATGCGCCCGTCGCGCGGGGGGCGGTTGATCACCACGCCTCCGTCCAGTAACCGCTGGCAGGCCGCGTAGATGTTGTCGAACTTGTAGGCTAGGTGGCCGAAGTTGCGACCGCCGGTGTAGTCCTCCGGGTCCCAGTTGTAGGTCAGTTCGACCTCCGGGGCGCGCTCGGCCGCGGACCGGTCGAGGTACCTGGGCGCGGCCAGGAACACAAGAGTGAAGCGGCCCTGCTCATTCTCCAGCCGCCGGACCTCCCGAAGGCCCAGAAGGTCGGTCCAGAAGCGGAGAGACGCGTCCAGGTCCCTGACGCGGACCATGGTGTGCAGATAGCGCATGACGACCCTCGCGGCAGCGGTTGGGGATCAGGGTGCTTTAGTCGGAAACCGTCAGCTTCCCAAGGTGATCAGAGATCACTATTGACGACAGCGATCCCTGTGGAACGACCATTTCTCTTCGTCCACGGAGGAACGCCGGTCAGGGGGACCGGCGACGTATCGGGGACCGACTGCCACACCATGGGCTCACTGACTCGCGCCAATGCCGCGCGCACCGCAAAGGGCGCGGGCGCCGCCAAACCAAACACCATCAAGGACCGCCAGCTGGGCGACGCCAGCCTGGGCGAACGCCTGAAGTACGGATTCGACAAGTCGATGTCGGGCGGGGCGATGGCCCTGGTCGGCTGGCTGGGTCTCGTTACACTGATCACCATCCTGTTCGCGGCCACGGTCCTGACCCTCACGCGCTGGGGGCCGGATGGCGGGTGGAGCTTTATCGAGGCCCTGTGGCAGTCGCTGATGCGCACCACCGACGCCGGCACAGTGGCGGGTGACGCCGGCTGGGCCTTCCGGGGACTGAACCTGTTCGTCACGGCGATGGGCATCCTGGTGTTCTCGGCCTTGATTTCGGTCATTTCGGCCGGCCTGGACTCCAAGATCGAGGAGGCGCGCAAGGGCCGCTCCCGCGTGCTGGAGACCGACCACACCATCATCCTGAACTGGTCTGCCTCTGTCTTCGACATCATCTCCGAACTGGTGATCGCCAACGAGAGCCGGAAGAATCCGCGCATCGTGATCATGGCCAACAAGGACAAGGTCGAGATGGAGGACGAGATCGCCGACAAGGTCGCCGATCTCAAGAACACCCAAATCATCTGCCGCTCAGGCGATCCGACGGACCTGTTCGACCTGGCCATCGTCAATCCCCAAGCCTGCCGTTCCATCATCGTGGTGTCGCCGGAGGGAACCGAGGATCCCGACAGCCAGGTGATCAAGACGGTCCTGGCCCTGACCAATGATCCCAAGCGGCGCGAGGAGCGCTACCTGATCGCCGCCGAACTTAGGGACTCCGAGAACGCCGAGGTGGCGCGCATCGTGGGCGGCGACGAGGTCCAGCTGGTGCTGGCCGACGACCTGATCTCGCGCATCGTCGTGCAGTCCAGCCGTCAGGCGGGCCTCAGCGCGGTCTATTCGGAACTGCTCGATTTTGACGGCTGCGAAATCTACACGACCGAGCTCAAGGACCTGGTCGGCAAGACCTATGGCGAAGCCCTCATGGGTTATCGCGACTCGGCCTTGATCGGCCTGCGCTATCCGGACGGCCGAACCCGCATGAACCCGCCTATGGACGAGGTCATTGGTGAAGGGTGCCGCGCTATCATCATCGCCGAGGATGACGCGTCCATCCGCCTGACCACGCCGGACGAGGCCCTGATCGACAGCTCCGCCATCCGTGCGCCCAAGGCCGTTCGCAGGAAGGCCGAGCGCACCCTGATCATCGGCTGGAACCGGCGCGGGGCCATGATCGCCCATGAGCTGTCCAAGTACGTCCGCCCCGGCTCGCTGCTGACGATCGCGGGCG
>JADCBH010000329.1 GCA_020253595.1 Brevundimonas sp. | reverse complement strand
TCTCGGGTCCCAAGGGCCTGGGCCGCGGCGAGATCACCGAGGAGAAGCTGGCCGAGCTGTCGCGCGGCCTGTGGTGGCAGATCGCCCTCGATGACGAGAAGGCGATGGGCGAACTCGAGGCGATGAAGAAGTCGTTCGAGGACAACCGCAAGGCGCTGGACCGCCGCTTCGAGGACAAGGTCGAGAAGCTGCAGCGCGGCGACGAACTGCCGCCGGGTGTGATGAAGATGGTCAAGGTCTTCGTGGCCGTGAAGCGTAAGCTTCAGCCCGGCGACAAGATGGCCGGCCGTCACGGCAACAAGGGCGTCATCTCCAAGATCCTGCCGATCGAGGACATGCCGCACCTGGAAGACGGCACCTCCGTCGACCTCGTTCTGAACCCACTGGGCGTACCTTCGCGCATGAACATCGGCCAGATCTTCGAGACGCACCTGGGCTGGGCCGCGGCCGGTCTGGGCAAGCAGATCCAGGGCCTGCTGGAAGCCTGGCAGAACGGCGGACAGAAGAAGGCGCTGATCGAGCGGCTGACCGACATCTATGGCGCGGACACCCCGCTGCCGGACGACGAGGAAGAGCTGGTCGAACTGGCCCGCAACCTGTCCAAGGGTGTGCCCTTCGCCACGCCGGTGTTCGACGGCGCGCACATCAGCGACATCGAGGACCTGCTGGAACAGGCGGGGCTGGAGCGTTCGGGTCAGTCGATCCTGTACGACGGCCAGACCGGCGAGCAGTTCAAGCGTCCGGTCACGGTCGGTTACATCTACATGCTGAAGCTGCACCACCTGGTGGACGACAAGATCCACGCCCGCTCCATCGGGCCGTACAGCCTGGTCACCCAGCAGCCGCTGGGCGGCAAGGCCCAGTTCGGCGGCCAGCGCTTCGGCGAGATGGAGGTGTGGGCGCTCGAAGCCTACGGCGCGGCCTACACCCTGCAGGAAATGCTGACGGTGAAGTCCGACGACGTGGCCGGCCGCACCAAGGTCTACGAGGCCATCGTCCGTGGCGACGACAGCTTCGAGGCGGGTATTCCGGAGAGCTTCAACGTGCTCGTGAAGGAAATGCGCTCGCTGGGCCTGAACGTGGAGCTGGAGAACAGCTGAGGCGCGTCGCGCGCCCCAGGGTGATTGGTGGCTGGTGATTGGTGGCTGAACGCCGCCGACACCACCCCAATCACCAGTCACCAGTCACCAATCACCTGATTTTCGCGGCCCCCGCCGCAGCAAGGAACTCAAGATGAACCAGGAAGTCCTGAACATCTTCAACGCGGTCCCGGTCACCCCGACCTTCGACCAGATCAAGATCGCCCTGGCCTCGCCGGAAAAGATTCGCTCGTGGTCGTTCGGCGAGATCAAGAAGCCCGAGACCATCAACTACCGTACGTTCAAGCCCGAGCGTGACGGCCTGTTCTGCGCCCGCATCTTTGGCCCGACGAAGGACTACGAGTGCCTGTGCGGCAAGTACAAGCGCATGAAGTACAAGGGCATCATCTGCGAGAAGTGCGGGGTCGAAGTGACCCTGGCGCGCGTTCGCCGCGAGCGGATGGGCCACATCGAGCTGGCGTCGCCCGTCGCTCACATCTGGTTCCTGAAGTCGCTGCCGAGCCGCATCTCGCTGATGCTGGACATGGCGCTGAAGGACGTGGAGCGCGTGCTCTACTTCGAGAACTACATCGTCACCGAGCCGGGCTTGACCCCGCTGAAGCAGAACCAGCTGCTGACGGAAGACGAGTTCTACCGTTACCAGGACGAGTTCGGCGATGACGGCTTCACCGCCGAGATCGGTGCCGAGGCCGTGCGCAACTTGCTGATGGGCATCGATCTGCATGCCGAGGCCGAGAAGCACCGCGCCGAACTGGCCGATAGCCCCTCGGAGATGAAGGCCAAGAAGGCCTCCAAGCGTCTGAAGCTGATCGAGGCCTTCCTGGAGAGCGGCAACAAGCCGGAATGGATGGTCCTGACGGTCGTGCCGGTCATCCCGCCGGAACTGCGCCCGCTGGTCCCGCTGGACGGTGGCCGCTTCGCCACGTCCGACCTGAACGACCTGTATCGCCGTGTCATCAACCGGAACAACCGCCTGAAGCGCCTGATGGAGTTGCGGGCCCCGGACATCATCATCCGCAACGAAAAGCGGATGCTGCAGGAATCGGTCGACGCCCTGTTCGACAACGGCCGTCGCGGCCGGGTCATCACGGGCGCCAACAAGCGTCCGCTGAAGTCGCTGGCCGACATGCTGAAGGGCAAGCAAGGCCGCTTCCGCCAGAACCTGCTCGGCAAGCGCGTCGACTACTCGGGTCGCTCGGTCATCGTCGTGGGTCCGGATCTGAAGCTGCACGAGTGCGGCCTGCCCAAGAAGATGGCGCTGGAGCTGTTCAAGCCGTTCATCTACGCGCGCCTGGACGCCAAGGGCCTGTCGGGCACCGTCAAGCAGTCCAAGCGGATGGTCGAGCGCGAGCAGCCGCAGGTCTGGGACATCCTGGAAGAGGTGATCCGCGAGCACCCGGTCATGCTGAACCGGGCGCCGACGCTGCACCGTCTGGGCATCCAGGCGTTCGAGCCCAAGCTGATCGAGGGCAAGGCCATCCAGCTGCATCCGCTGGTTTGCGCCGCCTTCAACGCCGACTTCGACGGCGACCAGATGGCCGTGCACGTCCCGCTGAGCCTCGAGGCCCAGTTGGAAGCGCGCGTCCTGATGATGTCGACCAACAACATCCTGTCGCCCGCGAACGGCAAGCCGATCATCGTGCCGTCGCAGGACATCGTGCTGGGTCTCTACTACCTGTCGCTGGTCAAGGACGGTGAGCCGGGTGAAGGCAAGCTGTTCGCCAACATCGGCGAGATCGATGCCGCCCTCGATGCCGGTGTCGTGACGCTGCACACCCGCATCAAGGCGCGCTGGACCGAGCAGGACAAGGACGGGAAAGAGGTCACCAAGGTCATCGACACGACCCCGGGCCGCATGAAGCTGGGCGCTTTGCTGCCCAAGAACCCGAACATCGGCTACCGCCTGCTCGAGAAGAACCTGACCAAGAAGGAGATCGGCAACCTGATCGATCAGGTCTATCGCCACTGCGGTCAGAAGGCGACGGTCATCTTCGCCGACCAGATGATGGGCCTGGGCTTCCGCGAGGCGGCCAAGGCGGGCATCTCCTTCGGCAAGGACGATATCGTCATCCCGGCCAAGAAGACCGAGATCGTCGACGCCACCCGCACCCTGGTCGAGGAATACGAGCAACAGTACGCCGACGGCCTGATCACCAAGGGCGAGAAGTACAACAAGGTCGTAGACGCCTGGGCCAAGGCCACCGACCGCGTCGCCGACGAGATGATGGGCGAAATCGCCCAGCCTCGCGTCCTGGCGTCGGGCCGGACCGCCGAGATCAACTCGGTCTACATGATGGCCAACTCCGGTGCCCGCGGTTCTCAGGCCCAGATGAAGCAGCTGGGCGGCATGCGCGGCCTGATGGCCAAGCCCTCCGGCGAGATCATCGAGACGCCGATCGTGTCGAACTTCAAGGAAGGCCTGACCGTCCTTGAGTACTTCAACTCGACCCACGGTGCCCGTAAGGGTCTGGCCGACACCGCGTTGAAGACCGCCAACTCGGGTTACCTGACCCGCCGTCTGGTGGACGTGGCGCAGGACTCCATCGTCACCGAGGACGACTGCGGCTCGACGCGCGGCATCACGCTGCGTGCCGTCGTCGAAGGCGGCGACGTGCTGGTTTCGCTGGGCCAGCGCGTCCTGGGTCGCTACGCGGCCGAGGACATCAAGGAGCCCGGCACGGACACCGTCCTGTTCCCGGCAGACACCTATCTGCAGGAAGAGGAAGTCGAGGCCATCGACGCGGCCGGCGTGCAGTCGGTCAAGGTCCGCTCGGCCCTGACCTGCGAAGCGGAAGCAGGCATCTGCTCCTACTGCTACGGTCGTGACCTTGCGCGCGGCACCAACGTCAACATCGGCGAAGCGGTCGGCGTGATCGCCGCCCAGTCGATCGGTGAGCCGGGCACCCAGCTGACGATGCGGACGTTCCACATCGGCGGCACCGCCCAGGTGGCCGAGACCTCGTTCTATGAGGCGACCAACGCCGGTACGGCCAAGATCGTCGGTCCGACCGTCACGGCCGCCCATGGCGATCTGGTGTCCATGAGCCGCAACGTGGTCATCACGGTCGTTGTCGACGGCAAGGACCGTGAATCCTACAAGGCCCCCTACGGTGCCCGGATCCGCGTCAAGGACGGCGAAGAGGTCAAGAAGAACCAACGCCTGGCGGAGTGGGACCCCTATACCACCCCCATCCTCACCGAAGTGGGCGGCACCGTCCGCTTCGAGGATCTGGCCGAGGGTCTGTCGTTCCGCGAGGAGACCGACGAGGCGACGGGCATCGCCCAGCGTGTCGTCATCGACTGGCGGGCCAGCCCGCGTGGCTCGGACCTTCGTCCGGCCATGGGCATCACCTCGGGTGACGCCTATGCCAAGCTGGCCTCGGGGTCCGACGCCCGTTACCTGCTGCCGGTCGGGGCCATCCTGTCGGTCGCCAACGGTGATGAGGTCAAGCCCGGCGAGATCCTGGCCCGTATCCCCACGGAAGGTGCCAAGACGCGCGACATCACCGGCGGTCTGCCGCGGGTGGCCGAGCTGTTCGAGGCCCGTCGTCCCAAGGACTGTGCTGTCATCGCCGAGATGGACGGTCGCGTCGAATTCGGTCGCGACTACAAGAACAAGCGCCGCATCAAGATCACTCCGGAGCCGGACGCGGACGGTAACCAGGGCGAGGCGGTCGAGTTCCTGATCCCGAAGGGCAAGCACATCTCCGTCCACGACGGCGATCTGATCCAGAAGGGTGACTACATCATCGACGGCAATCCGGATCCGCACGATCTGCTGCGCATCCAGGGCGTCGAGGCGCTGGCCGAGTATCTGGTGAACGAGGTGCAGGAGGTCTATCGACTGCAGGGCGTGCCGATCAACGACAAGCACATCGAGGTTATCGTTCGCCAGATGCTGCAGAAGGTCGAGATCATCGACTCCGGCGAGACCACGCTCATCAAGGGCGATACGGTCGAGATCGCCGAAGCCGTGGCCGAGAACGAGAAGGTCGAGAAGCGTGGCGGCCGTCCGGCCCAGACGCAGCCCGTCCTGCTCGGGATCACCAAGGCCTCGCTGCAGACCCGCAGCTTCATCTCGGCGGCGTCCTTCCAGGAGACCACCCGCGTCCTTACCGACGCCTCGGTCAACGGCAAGAAGGACACGCTGGAAGGCCTGAAGGAGAACGTCATCGTCGGCCGCCTGATCCCGGCGGGCACGGGGGCCTATCTGCGGTCGCTGCAGAAGATCGCCAACGAACGCGACGCGGTCCTGACCCAGTCGCGCGAAGAGGCGGTCGAGCCCCTGCCGGCCGATCTGCAGCTGGAGCTGGCCGAAAGCGAGTGATCGCGGTCAGCCACGTTTGAAGCCTGAAGAAGGGCGGTTCCGGAAACGGGGCCGCCTTTCTCGCGTTTGGTCGGGCCGCGTCGATCCGACCCTTCACAGGCGGCCCTGAGGGGTTAGGGTCTCGCCCACGTGATGGGAGACCGCCGATGCGCAGACGTACCTTTCTGACGACCCTTCCAGCCGGAGCCCTGGCCGCGGGCGCGGCCGTCGGAGCGCCTCCGGCGGTCGGCCAGATCTCGGGCGCGACCGCGCAGGGCAGCGCTCGCGCCTATCCCTATACGGGCGTCGGACACGGCGACCGTAACATGGGGGCACCGTTCGCGGGGCGGTCGACGGTGTGGGGGACGCAAGGGGCGGCGGCGACGGCCCATCCGGCCGCGACCCTGATCGGGATCGATACGCTGAGGCGCGGAGGTTCTGCCATCGACGCGGCCATCGCCATCAATGCGGCTCTGGGTTTTCTGGAGCCCACGGGGAACGGGATAGGCGGGGATGCCTACTGCCTGATGTGGGACCCGGGTCAGGGCAAGGTCGTCGGGCTGAATGGTTCGGGGGCCAGCCCGCGGGGCCTGTCGCTGGCGACAGCGCGGTCCAGGGCGGGCCAGGACGGCTATCTGCCGCGCTTTGGAGCCGTGACGGTCAATGTTCCGGGTGCGGTCGATGCCTGGTGGGCGGCCCATCAGCGGTACGGCAAGCTGCCGTGGCGCGATGTGCTGCTGCCTGTCGCGGAGATGTGCGAGCAGGGCGTGCCAATCCCGCAGCTGATCGCCTGGTATCTGCAGCGGAACATGGCCGGCTTCGATCGCGCGGTCGGGATCATCGAGGAGAACGACAACAGGAGGCGCGTCTATG
>JADCBH010000328.1 GCA_020253595.1 Brevundimonas sp. | reverse complement strand
GTGTTTTGGCTCAGCGTGAAAAGGAGGATTGAGAATTGGCGGAAGAGGGAAGATTCCGCCCTGCGGGCGGGGATTTTCAAGGCATAAGGGGTCTATCGATCCGATAGGGGTGGTTGCCGGGTGGCGCGTTCTCCGCACCACCCTGCTTGTTCATCGTCTCGATGAGCCCGTCCGGCTATCCCTCGGCTGAGTTGCGTCCCCGCAGAGCTCGCTTCCGTTTCGCCCGACAAGAGTATTATCGACTAAGCAGCGGCATCTTGTGAGGGCGAAATCGACTTACTCCGTCCGGGTAACTCTGCCCGCGCCTCTGATTCCCGCTGCCGCCGCGCCTGCTCTAACTTCCGGTCCCGCTCCGCGTGAATTTCCGCTTGGCGGCCCGCCAGCCAATCCTGTGGCGTGACATACCCAATGCCGCTGTGCAGCCGCTGCTCGTTGTAGACCGAAACATACTGTTCCACCAACCGTTTGGCGTCGGCGAGCGATAGAGGCACCCCAGGCCGGATACATTCGCTCTTGATCGATTTGTTCCAACGCTCAAGCTTTCCGTTCGACTGCGGATAGTACGGGGAGGTCCGCACGTGAGTCATGCCGGTGATCGGCGACAATTAGACCTCCCAGGCGTGTTGCCTCAAATTGAAATGTTACCGAACTTGATAGCTGTCGCGGGCGTGGTTTTCCCCACGACTTGGCAATTCGATTTCGCTTTGGCACACTGGTCCTGACCACAGCAGAGGATAGGGCAACGCTGGGAAGCGACCCGAGCGCTGACTGTGGGGCCAGACCAGGCCGGAGCAAGCTTGTCTCGCTCCGGTATTCTGTAAACCTGGAATGGCATGAAGGCGTTAAATCCTGGGGGTTTGGGGGCGAAGCCCCCATTACAAAGTGACCACTTCCTTGTCGCTCGAAGTCGCGGTTTCCGTCGCGGTTCCTTGACAGCCGAGAACAAGTTTTCGAGCGACCTCCGCACGCCACTGTCTCACCCGACGCTGGAGAGTTCGGAGTTGGCCCGGGGTAAAGGTATCCGGCATATGCGCTTGCAGCCGAACAAAGATTCCCTTCGCATTGGCGTCAGGGTGTTCATTGAGCCATTCTTTAACGACCGTCCAGGCGTTCTCGAAGGGATCGGCGCGGGTGCGCCAAGGCCGGGGTCCCGTGTTCGGTTTGCGATGGGTAGGACGGGTTTCCCCATCCCGCCAAGCCGTCGCGAGACTCTCGATAAACCGGCTTAGTTCTTGACTGGTTTCGCCCGAAGTTTCGGAAATGGCCCCAACCTCCGACTGAGCCAAATGCTGCTGGGCCGTCCGAATTTCACGCAACAGACGCACTGGGTCCAAGCTCGCGAAGGTCTTCCGCAATTCGTCTTTGCATTCGTTCGTCACGCGGTCGTCGGCGAGCAGTCGTTCATACGGCGTGGCCGGCGGATAGTACTTCTTGGATACCTTCGCACCCTCGCGGGTTTTCGACTTCAGCTTGAAGGAGGGCTGGAAGAAGTTCACGTACAGGCGCCCCACTTCGTGGAGTTTACCGAGCGCGGCGGTGGCAACCGTTCCCTCCAACCGCCCGTAGCCGACCAGCCGTCTGACAACGGCTCCGTTCTTTTGTTCGATCCAGGCCTGATCGTTCTTTTTGTAAGCCCTGGATCTCGTCAACTCGATCTTACGATCCTGGCAGTAGTGCAGCACCGTCTCGTTGATGAAAGCCGAGTCGTTGTCCACGTCCAGGCCAAGTATCGCGAACGGCAGCTTCGCGCGGATTTCTTCAACCGTCAAAATGATCAGCAGTTGCTGCCGAACGACCATCGCTGCGGTCTCCGTCCACCCGGACGCGATATCGGTCAGCACCAAACTGTGTGCGTGACTGCCGGCAACCGATCCGCCACAGTGGGCGACCATATCCATTTCGAAGAATCCAGGCGGCGGATCGTTCCAATCGTTGAAAGTCCGGACCGCGATACTTTGCCGCAACGGGGTGTTGATGTGAGAGCGTCTCCGTTTGAGGCTGCCGGCCTCCCTTACTGGTTTCAATACTCGATCCATGGTTGCCGCGCTCATCTCAAGCACAGCGATTCGTACGCTGGAATCCAAGCACAGGTGTCCGTGCCGTTCCATCGACTCGACAAGTGTAGGAAGGATGGTCTTGAGGCGTTTGCCGCAAATCCGATCGGCGGCCTCCCACAGAATCGTCAGCGCCTGGACGACGGCTTCGTTATATGGCGTCTTCCGAGCGTGTTTCGGCTCGCTTGAGAGTTTCGCCTCAGCGCCCTCGCAGGTCCTTCGGAGCGCCCGTATCGCGTGCTTCCGGTGAAAGCCCGTGACCTCGATGAACTCGTCCAGTATCTTATTCTTCTCGATCCGGTTGGCGGACCGATACCGCTCCGCGATCGCATCGATCAATTCGCGTCTTGTGGCCATGCTCAGTTGCCTCTCGATTTTGTTTCCCGCCATGTCGAACTTCGACGGGTAGCATTTTCATGAGGCAACGGGTGCGCGTCGGTAACAAAAACTGTGAGTCAACGCGCCAGGGAGAAGTAGTTGACGCCGGACATGCCGGAAAGCCGGATGAATTCTTTGAAATCCTTGGCGACAAACTGGGGGCCGTTGTCAGAGATGATCCGCGGCCGCGCTTCGGGGAAGCGTTC
>JADCBH010000327.1 GCA_020253595.1 Brevundimonas sp. | reverse complement strand
GCGGGGGCGCGAGCCCGGACCGGGCGGACGCCCTGGTGTGGGCGGTGACGGACCTGATGCTGACGCGGACGGGGGACTTGCCACGCTTCTTCTGAGGCCAGGGCGCGGGCGGGGCGTGGGTCTGGCGGTCCGGCCTTCAGGGTCGCTTAGCCGGGCAGGACACGGACGGCGCCGGGATCGGCGACAAGGTGGACCGGGCCCTGGGCCGGGCCGGACACGCGGACGCGCAGGGGGCCGGCTGTTGTCTGTACCGTCGCGATCCAGCAGTCCCCGGCGAAGGCACAGCCGGCGACATGACCCGCCAGTCCGGCCTCGGCGAAATGCAGCCGCTCGGGCCGGACGGCGATCTGGACGGCCCCCTCGCCCGGTGACGGGAGGGTCCCGAACGGGGTGTCCACGGCGCCGTTCCTGGCCGTCGCGGACAGCAGATTGACCGGCCCCAGGAGGCGCGCGGCGGTCGCGGTGACCGGGTGATCATAGACCGCCTGGGGCGTATCCATCTGGATCAACCGGCCGCCCTCCAGGAGGGCGAGCGCGTCCACCATGCCCATCGCCTCCTGGGCGTCATGGGTGACGATGACCGCGCTGGCGCCGCTGTCGCGCAGCAGGCGGGCCACGTCGTCGCGAACCGACTGGCGCAGGTGGGCGTCGAGCGCGGAGAAGGGCTCGTCGAACAGAACGACCCGGGGCTCGGGCGCCAGCGCGCGGGCCAGGGCGACACGCTGCTGCTCGCCGCCCGAAAGGGCGTGGGGATGCCGATGCGCCAGATCCGCCAGCCCCACGCGATCCAGCCAGGCGAGCGCCGTGGCGCGACGGTCGGAGCTCGTCCCCTTCAGGCCGAAGGCGACGTTCTGCAGCGCCGTCATGTGCGGGAAAAGGGCGAGATCCTGAAACACCAGGGCGACGCCCCGCTGTTCGACGGGTATCCAGAAGCCCGGCCCGGCGACCGGCCGGCCCGAGATCGACAGGGTTCCCGCGTCGGGTGCCTCAAGGCCCGCGATCAGGCGAAGCAGCGTCGTCTTGCCTCCGCCCGAGGGTCCGAGAAGCGCGAGGATGCGGCCCTCGGCAAGGCTCAGGGAGACATCATCGACCGCCGCCCGGTCGCCGAAGCGCCGGGTGATCCGGTCGAGCGTGATCGCAGGCTCAGCCACGAACGGCCCCGATCCGGCCGGTCAGCCACCAAGTGGCGGGCAGGGTGAGAAGGACGATCGCCAGAACGGGCCAACCTGCGTTCGCCAGTCGCTCGTCGCGTGCGTAGTTGTCAGCCATCACCGCCAGGGTGTCGAAGTTGAACGGCCTGAGGATCAGGGTCGCCGGGAGTTCCTTGAGGATATCGACGAAGACGATCAAGGCGGCCGTCAGCGCCGGTCCCACGATCATGGGCAGTTGAACGCTCCAGGCGGTCGCGACCTCATTGCGGCCAAGCAGCCGCGCGGCCTCGCCCATGGTCGGGGTGATCCGCGCCAGACCGGCCTCCAGGGGCTCGACCGCAGCCGCCATGAGCCGGGCCGCATAGGCGAACACCAGCAGTCCCAGAGCGGCCAGCGTCGACCCCCCGAACCCGCTCCAGACCGCGGCCGCGGGGACCAGCAGCCCGATGGCCATGACCGCGCCCGGGGTGGCGTAGCCCAGACTGGCGAGCCTGGCGGTGACCGGGATGCGTGGGGCGCCCAGCGCGATGGCGGCAGCGAGAACCAGGGTCGCTGCCGCGCCGGCCAGTCCAAGGCCGAAGCTGTTCCGTGCCGCGCCAGCGATCCGCCCGATCTCCGGGGCGACATCGAGTGCCGAAACCGTCAACCAGCCGAGGGGGATGACGAGTCCCATCAGGATGATGAGGCCGCAGAAGGCTGTGGCGAGGCCCGCGGCCGGGCCCTTCAGTTGCACGAGAGCGATCCGGCGTCCCTGGGACCGGGCGCTCTCGGCGTAGCGTCCTGCCCGGTTCTGGCGCTCGAGCCACAGAAGGACGGCGGCGAGCGCAAGCAACGGCAGGGCGAGACGGGCCGCCGTCTCGACCGAACCGAGGACGAACCAGGCACGCACGACGCCGGTCGTCAGGGTCTGGACGCCCAGGAACTGGACCGCGCCGTAGTCGGCCAGGGTCTCCATCGCCGCGAGCGCGGCCCCTGCCGCGATGGCCGGACGGGCGAGCGGCAAACCGACCCGGATCGCGAGACCGATGGGCGAGGCGCCGAGCAGACGCGCGGCTTCGATCGAGCGCGCGGCCGGGGCGACAAGCGCAGAACGGACGGTCAGATAGACATAGGGATAGAAGGCCAGCGTCAGGATCAGTCCCGCGCCCCAGAGATTTCGGATCGAACCCGACCAGCCCAGCCCGGCATCCGCGAGCCAGAGCCGGAACGGGCCGCCGACATCCAGAAGATCGGCGTAGCCATAGGCCAGGGCGAAGGCGGGCAAGGCCAGGGGCATGGCCAGCATCCAGAGGAACAGGTCGCGCCCGGGGAAGCGATAAAGGCTGACCAGCCAGGCGGCGGCGCTTCCAAGGATCGACACGGCGGGCAGGACCAGCGCCAGCAGGCCCAGCGAGGTCAGGCCGTATCGGATCAGATCGGATGGCGCGAAGCGGGCATCGGTCGAGCCAAGTGCGGCAGCGATCACCCCGATCAGGGGAACGAGCGCAATCAGCGCCGCCACAAACGCCAGGACATGCAGAAGCGAAGGCGGCCGCCTCCTGCGAGAGCGGCCGCCAGACAGGGGATCAAGCGGGAGGGCGTCTAGCGCCAACCGGCCGCCGACATCATCGCAAGAGCCTCGGCCTGACGCGGCCCGTAGGCCGAGACCGGCATGGGATGCGCCTGGAAGTCCGCATAGGCGTCGACGGGAGCCGGCGCCGGGACATTCGGGCTGGCGGGGTACTCATTGTTGTTTTGGCTGACGTAGGTCTGGACCTCGGCCGAGGTGAGATACTCCAGAAACCGGATCGCATTCGCGCGATTGGGCGCGTTGGCCGCGACGCCGGCGCCCGAGATGTTCACGTGGGCACCCTGTCCATCCAGCGAGGGAAAGGCGAGCTTGACCCGTGTGGTGATCTCGCGGTCCGCCGCGTCATCACCGCTGGCGAGACGGATATAGTAGTAGCTGTTCGTCAGGGCGATCTGGCAGACACCGGCACCGACGGCCCGGATCTGGTCGCGATCGCCGCCCTCGGGGGGGCGGGCCATGTTGGCGACGACCCCTTCGACCCACTGACGCGCGCGATCCGGACCCCAGGCTTCGATCAGGGCACCGACCAGCGACAGGTTGTAGACGCTGTCCGCCGAGCGGACGCACAGCTGCCCCCGGAAGCGCGGCGAGGCGATGTCTTCGTAGGTGTCGACATCGGCGGGCTGAACCCGGGCCTGATCATAGGCGACGATGCGGGCGCGACGGCTGAAGCCGAACCAGCGCCCCTCGGGGTCGCGCAGATTGGCGGGGATCGCGGCGTTCAGCGTCTCGGACTGCACGGGCTGCAGCAGTCCCGCGTTCTGAACCCGCCACAACGCCCCGGCGTCGGCGGTGATGAAGAGATCCGCCGGGCTGGCTTCGCCCTCGGCCTGCATCCTGGCCAGAAGCTGGTCGGCGTTGCCCTCGATGCGATTGACGCGGATGCCGGTCTGCTCGGTGAACCGCTCGTACAGGATCAGATCGCTGTCGTAGTGACGCGCGGTGTAGAGGTTCACCACGCCCGCATCGCCGGGAGCAGCCGTCTCTTCCTGCTCGGCGCAAGCGGTCAGGGCAAGGGCGCCAGCAAGGGCGGCGAGCAGAGTTCTGCTGATGGTCATGATCGTCTCTGCTCAAAGATCTAGTTGCGATGAGTTCGCATTATCAGCGCCGGCACCCTGCTGCAAGAGCGCTGGGGCCATCCCTAGCCTGTGGCGGTTTGATGCGGAGGCAGCCCAGAGATTGCATCGGGTTTTTCGATGGCTAAGGTCCAGCCGCTATTCAGGAACAGGACAGTTTCATGCGACTTCGCGCCGTCTCGATTGCCGCCCTTATCGCCGCTGCACCGGCCCTCGCCGTTGCGCCCGCCTGGGCCCAGGCCCCTGCCGCCCTGGCCTCCGCCAGCGCCGTTCAGACTCAGGAGCTGCCTGCCGCGCCGGTCGCCGAGCTGGTCGCCGAGGTCGACATTCCGTGGTCCAGGTTCCAGCTCGACAACGGTCTGACGGTGATCGTACACGAGGACCGCAAGGCTCCGGTCGTGGCCGTGTCCATCTGGTACAATGTGGGTTCCAAGGACGAGCCGGCCGGCTCGACCGGCTTCGCCCACCTTTTCGAGCACCTGATGTTCGGCGGCTCGGAAAACGCACCGGGCAGCTATCTGGGCCGCATGCGCGCGCTGGGGCCGACCAACCTGAACGGCACGACCTGGTTCGACCGCACCAACTACTTCCAGACCGTGCCGACGCCGGCACTGGAGCAGGCCCTGTTCCTCGAGAGCGACCGCATGGGCTATCTGCTCGGCGAGGTCGGGCAGGAGGTGCTCGATCTGCAGCGCGGCGTGGTCCAGAACGAGAAGCGCCAGGGTGACAACCAGCCCTATGGCCTGTTCCAGTATGCACGACTGGAAGCCCTGTTCCCCGAGGGGCACCCCTATCGCCACTCGACCATCGGCTCGATGGCCGATCTGGACGCCGCCAGCCTGGAGACGGTGCGCAACTGGTTCCGTGACAACTATGGCCCCAACAACGCCGTGCTGGTGCTGTCGGGCGACATCGATGAAGCGACAGCGCGCACGTTGACGGAGCGCTACTTCGGCGCGATCCCGCGCGGACCGGTCAACGAACCGGCCCAGGCCGATGTCCCGACCCTGTCGGAGCCGGTCAACATCGTCATGCGCGACCGGGTGGCCAACACCCGCCTGACCCGCAACTGGGCCGTGCCGGGCATGCTGAGCGAGGAGGCGGTGCCCCTGTCGGTCGGCGCGGCGATCCTGGGCGGTCTGGCGAGCTCGCGTCTGGACAATGCCCTTGTGCGCGGCGACGAGACGGCGGTGTCGGTGAGCGCCAACCTTCAGGCTTTCCACCGCGTCGGCATGTTCGGCGTCACCGTCAATGTGAAGCCGGGCGAAGACGCGGCCGAAGTGTCGGCGCAGATGGACGCGGTGCTGAACGACCTGATCCAGAACGGTCCGACCGAAGAGGAAGTGGCCCGTGTCGCCACCGGCTATGTCGCGGGCGTGCTGCAGAGCCTGGAGCAGGTCAACGGCAAGGCCTCGACCCTCGCGGAGGGCCAGCTCTACGCCGGTGATCCGAACCACTACCGCCGCGAACTGGAGGCCTACGCCTCTGTGACGCCGGCGCAGGTGCAGGCGGCGATGCAGCGCTGGCTGACCCGCCCGGTCGCCTCGATCACCATCGAGCCCGGTGAACGGGAAGCCTATGTCGAGGCTGCGGCCACGCCGTCCGGAGCCACGCCGGTTCCGGCCGAACCGATCCAGCGCGTCGAGCGCATGCCCATGCCCGAGATCGGCCAGGTCGAGGATCTGGACTTCCCGTCGGTCGAGCGCGCGCGCCTGTCGAACGGAATCGAGGTGGTCTACGCCCAGGTCGATACGGTCCCGGTGACGCGCGTCTCGGTGTCGTTCGACGCGGGATATGCAGCCGATCGCTCCGATCGTCTGGGCGCGCACAGCCTGATGCTGAGCCTGCTCGAGGAAGGCACCCGCACCCGCGACGCCAATGCCCTGGCCGAAGCGCAGGAGCGTCTGGGCGCCAGCATCAACATCGGGGCCTCCATGGACCGGTCGACGGCCAATCTGTCGACCCCGACCGCCAACCTCGGCTCGTCCCTGACCCTTCTGGCCGACGTCCTGCGCAATCCCGCCATGGACGCGGACGCGTTTGAGCGCGTCCGCGCCCAGCGCCTGACGGGCATCGCCGGCGAACGCACGCAGCCGGCGGCCATCGCCGCCCGCGCCCTGCCGCCGCTGCTCTATGGCACCGACAGCCCCTATGGCCGGGGCTTCACCGGCACGGGCGATGAAGCGACCATCCGCGCGCTCAGCGTCGCCGACCTCGCGTCCGAGCACTCGACCTGGCTGCGTCCCGACAACGCCACGGTCTACGTGGTGTCGGACCGTCCGCTGGCCGAGGTTCGGGCCGAGCTGGACCGGGCGTTCGGCGACTGGACGCCGCCGGCCGCTGCAAGAGGGCAGAAGAACTTCGGCGCGGCCCTGCCCACGCCTCAGCCTCGCATTGTCCTGATCGACCGTCCGCAGTCGCCGCAGTCGCTGATCTATGCGGGTCAGGTCCTGCCGGTGTCGGGCACCGAGGACCTGCTGACCATGAATGTGGCCAACTCGATCCTGGGCACGGACTTCCTGTCGCGCATCAACTCCGACCTGCGTGAAACCAAGGGCTGGTCCTATGGCGTGCGCGGCGGTCCGACCCTGGTGGAAGGCCGTGTGCCCTACTTCATCAACGCCCCTGTCCAGGCCAACCGGACCGGAGAGTCGATCCAGGCCCTGATGGCCCAGTACGACCGCTTCCTGGAAGTCGAAGGTGTCACCCAGGCCGAGCGCGACCGCGCGGTCAACGGCAACACCCGCTCGCTGGCGGGCCAGTACGAGACCTCGTTCCAGATCCTGAACACCCTGATCTCGAACGACCTCTACAACCGTCCGGACGACTATCCGGAGACGGTGGCCAGCCGCACCCGGGCGCTGACGCCCGCCGACATGGACGCGGCCGCCCGCGCGGCGATCGATCCGGACCGGTTCGTCTGGGTCGTGGTCGGCGATGCCTCGGTGGTGCGTCCGCAGCTCGAGGCGCTGGGCATGCCGATCGAGGAGCTGCCGATCCGCTGATCGGGGTTTCGAAAGGCCGCCTGGATCGGGTCACCGCTAAACCGGTGACCCGATGGTCCTGCCCGTAGCCTGCTGGGTGACTAAGCCGCGTTCGGGTGGGTGAGCTACGGCTCGAGCGCGTCGATGACGACGCCCTCGGTCAGAAGCTGAGGCAGGATCTCCGGCTCGGCCTGACCGGGCCGGAAGACCATGTAGAGGGGCACGCCCGAACGCTCGCGGCGCTCCAGCTCGCGGGTGATGGCATCATCGCGGCGGGTCCAGTCGCCGACCAGATAGACGGCGTTGGCCTCAGTCAGCGCCTGAGCCACACGCGGGGAGGACAAGGCGGCGCGCTCATTGATCTTGCAGGTCACGCACCAGTCGGCGGTGAAGTTGACCAGCACCGTGCGACCCTCGGCCATCGCCGCCGACACGGCCGCTTCCGACCACGGCTGGGACGGCAGGGCGGTCGAAGACGCAGAGGTTCCGACCTCAGCCCGCGGCGCGCGCACGGCGGCGAATGACAGGCCTGCGACGGCCAGCAGCGAAAGGATGGCGACGCCCGCCGCAATCCGTCCACCGGACACCTGGGCCTGACCGAACAGCCAGGCGGCCAGCGCCAGCGCCAGTCCGGCCCCGAAGAGCAGGCCGAGCGCGTCGGCGCCGGTCTGGTTCAGGAACACCCAGCCCAGCCACAGGGCCGCGCCGTACATCGGAAAGGCCAGGACGCCCTTCAGCCGCTCCATCCAGGGGCCGGGGCGGGGCAGGCTGGCGAGCAGCCGGGGGGACAGGCTGACGAGCAGATAGGGCAGGGCCAGCCCGAGCCCCAGCATCAGGAAGACGATCAGGGCCAAGGGCGCGGGCATCACCAGCGCAGCGCCCAGCGCGAAGGCCATGAAAGGCGCAGTGCAGGGCGCGGCCACCACCACCGCCAGCACGCCAGTGAAGAACGCTCCAACGCCTCCAGGCAGCCTCGACAACGGGCCCGAGCCGGCCGCCGCCTGCAAGCCTGCGCCGACGTGGAAGACGCCCGACAGGTTCAGCGCCACCGCCAGCATCAGCAGCGCCAGCAGCGCCGTGACCACGGGTGACTGAAGCTGGAAGCCCCAACCGACCGCCTCGCCCGCCGCCCGCAGGGTCAGCAAGACACCCGCAAGGATCAGGAAGCTGACCAGGACGCCGGCGGTGAACAGAAGGCCGTCACGCCGCGCCTCTGCCGGAGCGTGCGCCGTCTTCGCCAGTGATGCGGCCTTCATCGCCAGGACCGGGAAAACGCAGGGCATCAGGTTGAGGATCAGGCCTCCGAGCACGGCGAACAAGGCCGCCTGACCAAAGGCGAGCCAGCTTGTCCCCGTCTGACCCGCAGTGCCTTCCGACAGGTCCAGCGCGCCCTCGCCGGTCGCGCCGGGCAGGGGTGGACCCGGCTCGGCGGTGATCTCCCACGCGCCGGCGTCTGTAACCAGGACCCCTCCGATCGGAGCCGACAGACCGTTTGTCCGCAGCCTCCCGCCGGTCTGAAGGGTCAGAGTCACCCCGTTCAGGCCACGTTCTCCGGGCTGTGGGGCCGCATGCTGGATCACGCCCGTGTCGAACGGGAAGAACCAGGCGCGATCGCTGTCGAGCCCGGCCAGGGGACCGCCCGTCGCCGTCAGGGTCAGGGTTTGACCCGACAAGGTCGCCCGCGCATCGATGCCCGCCGGGCGCGGCGCGGCCTCGACCACCGTCTGAATCTCCCGCCCCCACTGCCGATCCAGCGGCGAGGCTCCCTCGCGGACGGGGAGATCGAGCCTCAGCGTCAGCTCGTCCGGGACGCACATCTCGTCACTGCAGACCAGGAACAGGGCGCGGGTGACCAGTCGCAGGGTGGTTCCCGGCCGGGCGTCTGCGGGAATCTCGACCGGGACGGGCAGAAAGACCCGGCCCGAGTAGCCATAGTTCATCAGGGCGGCCAGCCGCTGACGTTCGGGCACGGGCCACAGGATGTCGCCTGCCGTCACGCCGCCCGGCAAGGTCCAGGTCAGGGTGGTTGGTCCGCCGGAATCGCCGGGATTGCGCCAGTAGGTGTGCCAGCCAGGCTCGATCTGCTGGTGGATGGCGACGATGGCGGTGCCACCCGGTGTCGCCCACTGGCTCATCGGCACCAGTTCAGCCTCGATGCGCGCTGTGCTTTGGGGGCCAGCCGCGACGGAACCGCTGGCGAGACTGGGGCTGGGCTGGGCGGCGGCCGGGGCGACCGCCAGTCCCAGAAACAGCAGAAGAAGGGCGATCAGTCGCACAGGCGTCGGCTCTCCGGTCGGCAGGCGAGATGTCTAGCCGCCGCGATGAAGATGCGCCACGGCGGCGGGTCGCCGCGCTGCGTACGCACGGACCGATTGTCTCGTTACCCCGGGGCCAGTGCGCAACAACAGAAAGGGCGGCCCGCCTTTCGACGCGCCGCCCTGAAACCTGAAGTCGATCAGCGTCCTAGTAGCGACGCTGGCCGTTCTCCCAGTAGCACTCGTCCTGACGGTTGTCGTAGCAGTAGTAGTAGTTGCCCCGGTTGTCGCGGTAGCGCTGCTGGTTGTTGCGGTCCTGGTTGGAGCCACGGATGGCCCCTGCAGCGCCGCCGACCACGGCACCGATGGCGGCACCCGTCGCTGCGTTGCCCGAACCGACATTGTTGCCGATGATGGCACCGGCGACAGCGCCGATGCCCGCGCCGATGGCCCCCTGGCGTACCGTTTCATTGGTGCCGCCATAGCCGTAAGGGTCGCTGGCGCAGGCCGAGGCCATGAGGCCCGCTGCCCCGATCGCGATAATCGCCTTTTTCATGAGTCTGTCCTTCATCCCTGATGTTTCGCCCCGTGAGCGAGAACGCTGGATTATAGCCCAGGTTCCACGCCTATGCTGCCCGTCAACGATGGCATAGGCTGGGCCGTCGGGCGCGCGAGGGGCGCGGATCGAACGGACGCCAGTTCTGCAAGGGGTTTGCTTATGCGTTTTCCTCAACCGGTTCGCGATTCTGACGGGCACTCGAGCCCGGTCTGGGCCCGCAAGAAACGTCGTGGCGCGGGAGCTGGCGGTCTGGTGGGCTTCGTGGTCACCCTGCTGGCCCTCTTCGGAGCCCTGACGGCGGCTCTCGGGATCAAGGAGCAGTCGCTCGCTGAAGGTGGTGTCATGATGGACGGCTGGATCACGGCCGGTGTCAACGCGGCCCGCGAACTGGCAGGCCAAACGCCCGAAGCGGGTGAAGCTGCCGAAGCTGCCGCTGAAACCGCGGGCGATGCCGCTGCGACCGCGGCTGCGGCCGCCGCAGCGACGGCAGCCGCGCCGGCAGCCGCACCGGCCAAGTCCTAGTCACACTTCTGCGGAACGAGCCCTTGACCGGGACGTTCGGCGGATGTGATCGACTGGTTCATGCCCGCTGAACGCGCTGCCGCTGCAGGAAAGTCTGACGCCGAGGATGCGGCCGGCCCGGCCCGCCGCATTCTGACGCCACACGTCTTGATCCGCTCCGTGATCGTCCTGGTGAACCCGCTGTCCGGCTCGACCGGAGCGCGTGCCGTGGACGAAGCGAGAGCCATCATGGCCGACTACGACTGCACGTCGGAGGTGATCGAGCTGGTCGGGACGACACTCAACGATCAGGTCGAGGCGGCCTTGGCGCGCAACCCCGACGTCCTGTTCGTCCTGGCCGGCGACGGCACCGCGCGGGCGGTTGCGTCCAAGGTGGGGCCGGACGGACCGCTGGTCGCCCCTTTGCCCGGCGGCACCATGAACATGTTGCCAAAGGCGCTCTACGGCACGACCGACTGGAAGGTGGCGATCCGGGAGGCGCTGGAAACCGGATCGGTCCAGTGCGTGTCAGGCGGCGAGGTCGAGGGCGAGGCCTTCTATTGCGCAGGGATCTTTGGTTCACCGGCATTGTGGGCACCGGCGCGCGAGGCCATGCGAACCGGAAAGCTATCCCTCGCCTGGACCTATGCCCGCCGCGCCCTGCGACGCGCCTTCTCGGGCAAGATCCGGGTCGAACTCGACGGTGGCAAGATGCGTCGGATCGAGGCGCTGGCCCTCATCAGTCCGACGATCTCCCGGGCCCTGGAAAATCCGGTCGGTCTGGAGGCCGCATCAATGAATCCACTGGATGCGTCCGAAGCGTTTCGGTTGGCGGCGACCGCGCTGTTCAGCGACTGGCGTCAGGATCCGTCGGTGGCGACCCAGCCGGCCCGCCAGATCCGGATCCGCGCCCGCTCACGCATTCCTGCGGTTCTTGATGGCGAGCCCACCCTGCTGGCCGCCGAGACGACCGTTCGTTTCATCCCCCAGGCCTTCAGGGCGCTCACGCCCCAGCGCCCTGAATCGGAAGTTCGCGCCTGATGGCCGAAAGTCGGCTGCTCCAGTTTTCGGACGTCCATTTCGGCGTGGAACACAAGCGCGCCTGCTCTGCTGCGCTCGATTTCGCACATGCGACGCCGACGGACCTGATCCTCATCACAGGCGACATCACCCAGAAAGGGCTGCCCGGCGAGTTCTCGGCGGCCGCGGACTGGATCCGCGCCATGCCGACGCCGAGGTTCGTGATCGTCGGCAATCATGATGTCCCCTATTACAGCCTGACCGCGCGGCTCTTTCATCCGTGGCGAGCGTTTGAAGCCGCGACCGGCTACCCGGCCCATGACGGTGAGTTCGTCTCCGACAGCGTCATGGTGCGCGGCGTGGTCACCGCCCGTGGCTGGCAGGCCCGCCCCAACTGGTCCAAGGGGGTCATTGATCTGGACCAGACGCGGCGTGCGGCCGAGGCCCTGCGTCGAGCGCCGGTCGGCGCGCTGAGAATCCTCGCCTGCCACCACCCCCTGGTGGAGATGATCGGCGCGCCCATGACGGGCGAGGTGAAGCGTGGAGACGCCGCCGCCGTCATCTTCGCGGAGGCAGGTGTCGACCTGATCACGACCGGCCACGTCCATGTCCCCTTCGCCCTGCCGATCGATCTGTCGGACCGCTGCTCCTACGCCATCGGCTGCGGCACGCTTTCGCACCGCGAACGCGGCGCACCGCCCAGCTTCAACCAGATCGAGTGGTCGGCACGGGAGATCGTGGTCACGGTCATCGCCTGGGACGGCGTTGCCTTCGCACCCGCAGAGACCTGGCGGCTGCCGCGACGTCAGGATACGCGCCACGCCGACTCGGCCCCCGATCCTTCGGTTCCCGGTGTGCGCGAAGCGGCGGCGGTCTGACGCAAAAAGGGCCGCAGCATCAATGCTGCAGCCCTTTCACGCATTCAGATCAGATCGGGCGGGTTCGAACCCGCGGGTCGGGTCAGTACCTTCCGCGCCGCCCGGACGGCTTCTCAGTGAAGGCGGCTGCCAAGATGGTGGCAAGCGCAGGGTTGCGCAGGACGATGAAACCGCCAGCCAGAGCCGCCACCGTGCCCAGGATGGGGCGCTCGCGGAACAGGGCGTAGGCGCGTGCGCCGAGGCCCTCTGGTTCCACGGGCTCTTCCTGGCGTCTACCGCCCGCTGCGCCCAGGAAGACGATCGCCACAACGATCGCGATGAGGGCGAAAAGACCCGCCGTCGCGGCGGCGGCGCCCAGCGGCGGCAGGACCAGCGCGAGGGCGTAGAACACGGTGGCTCCGAGCGCCACGACGGCCACGAAGGCGCAGCCGGCGACCACGAAGGCCGCCGACAGCTTCTTGACGACGCTTTTGCCGATCATCAGCGGCGGCGACCGGCGAGCAGAAGGCCAAGCACGACACCGATGCCGAGCGCGATGGCGGTCGACTGGATCGGACGCTCCTGCACCCGCTCGGTGACGTAGCGCTGGGCTTCGTCGAAGCGCTCGGCTGCGTCGTCATAGTACTCCCGGCTCCGGACGCGAGCCTGGTCATAGTAGTCGCGGGCCTGTTCGCGCAGGACTTCGGTGCCTTCGCGAATGCGGGCGTCCGCCTCTGCGGCCTTCTCGCGCAGGCGAGCCTCGGCCTCGGCCGCCTTGGCCTTGAGGCGGGCGGCCTCCTCGCGGGCACCGACCTTCAGGTCCTCCTTGAGGGCGTTCAGGTCGTTCTTGATGTCTTCCCGAGCCTTGCTGGTCGCCATGATGCGCGCTCCGTGTTGTTCAGCTTTGCCGTAAATAGTGGTCTCGTCCGCTGAACGCCACACCCTGACCCTTGTTCCGCTGCGACGCGGCGTGGATTCCGACCGGTGTTCGCCCGGTAAGGTTTCGGCAGGGTCTCCCTAGGTCTCCCTTAAACTTTTGCGGTCAGGCTCGGGATTGTGACATCCGCCGCCGCATCCTCGCCCGCAGCCAAACTCGCGCTCGCCGTTGTGACCGAGCCGGAGCGGGCCGTTCCGGCACCCGTCGGGGCGCGTGAGGACGCAATGCGGTCGCTGCTCCAGACCGCTGCCGATGCCGGAATCACTCGCGTGGCGACCCGTCCCCAGGGGGATCAGGAACGCCTTCTGGGTCAGGCGTGGCCTTTCCCCTCGCCTTTCGCAGTCAGCGTCCGCGCCGTGGCCCTGTCCGAAGGCCTGGATCGCGTTGAGGCACGGGCGCGGCGTTCGCTGGAGCGCATGGGCCTGCCGCGCGGCGATGTCCTGCTCGTCTCCGGCGCCGGAGACCTGGCCGGAGCCGAAGGTCGTGCGCTCTGGGACCGGATGCTGTCGCTGAAGGATCGGGGCCTTTATCGCCGCATCGGTTTCCTGACGACGATGGAGGATGGGCCGGTGCTTCTGGCCCGGCGCTTCCAGCCCGATGTCGTCCAGATTCCCTGCAACATCCTGGACCAGCGACCCGTTACCGAAGGAACTCTTGCCGATCTCGCCGGACTGGGTGTGGAGGTCCACGCGTCTTCGGTGTTCGCGCGCGGCCTTCTGTTCGCCAATCGTGAGACCCTGCCGCCGGGACTGAGCGCCTATGGCGTGGCTCTGTCGCGCACGCGTCGCCGCCTGGCTGAAGCACGAACTGATCCGATGCAGGCGGCGCTGGCCTTCTGCCTGAACCTGCCGCCGGTCGCGGCGGTCGTCGCCTCCGTGGCCTCGGCAGCGGAGATGCGGGCGGTGCTGGCCGCTGCCCATGCCCCCAGCCCTGACCTCGACTGGTCAACGCTTGCACTGGAAGAGCCGGCCGCACTGACGACCGGCTCCCAGTTTGCGGTCAGTAACGCAGCCTGACCCCCACGTAGGCGGACCGGCCGGGCTCGCCGTAGCCCAGAACCTGCTGATAGCGCTCATCGGCCAGGTTTTCGATTCGGGCGGTCAGATCGACCCCGTCCGTCAGCCGGTAGGCGCCATTCAGGTTCGCCGTGACGAAGCCATCCCGCACGCCGCCTGCATCATCCTGATCTCCCTCAGCCCTCAGGGTCAGGGCACCGGACAGGCGTTCGCCGCTCCAGGCGAGTGTCGCCGAGCCGGCGTGTTCTGGCACCCGAAGCAGACGGGCGTCCGTCGTTTCGTCACGCGCGTCGGTCCAGGCATAGGCCAGGGTCAGATCAAGGCCGCCACCCAGTCGCGCGGTCGTCTCCGCCTCGATCCCGTCGGTACGGGTCTGTGCGATGTTGATGTAGCGGCCGGCGACATAGGCGATCTGGTCCTCGACGTTCAGCCGATAGAGCGTGATCCGCCCGTCCAGTCGGCCATCTTGTGCCGTCCAGCCCAGCGCGGCCTCGAACCCGTCAGCACTTTCGGGCCGCAGAACCGGGAAGGGCCGAAGGGCGAAGCAGAAGTCGCAGACCGCCTGGCTGATCGAGGGGGCCTTGAAGCCGGTTCCCCAGGCTCCCGACAGGATGAAGCCACTGTCGAGGTCCAGGGCCGCGGAAACACGTCCCGTGGTCTCGGAACCGAAGTCGTCGGTGTCGTCCCAACGCACGGCACCCGTCAGGGTCAGCCGCGTCGTGGCCTGAACGGAAGCCGTGCCGAAGACCGATGTCGTGCCGAGTTCGTCGACCAGACCGCTCGAAAGGCTGCCTTGCGTATCCTCGCGCTCGGCACCGAAAGCATAGGTCAGGCGCTCGCTGGAGCTGCCGTTGGCCTGCCATCGCCAGACCTGACGATCGGCTTCGAACGTCGAGGGGAAACGCGAGACCGTGTCGCGCTGGATGTCCGAGGCGGACAGACTGAACTGATGGACCAGACCCGAGGTGGCGACGGTCAGGCGTGCAAAGCCAGACCACTGCTCGCTCTCTGTCGAGTCGGCCGTGTCGGCGAGGCGAAAGCGTGGTGCCGGAAAGCCGTCGATGTCGGCTTCATTGCGCGACCACCTCACCGAGCCGTCGATCCGGGCAGCGGATGACAAGGCATAGCGCCCCCGGGCCCCGACCGTGGTGCTGTCCAGACCGTCGGTCTCTGGATTGCCGTCGGCCTCGTCCGCCGCGCTGATACCGCCGGTCGAAAACCGCGACACCCAGGCGCCGAATGCATAGGCGTCGTTGGTGACGCCCGCCGCAAGCCGGCCGCGCAGTGTATCGAACGATCCCGCCTCAGCCTGGGCGCTGACACCACGGATCTCGGCGGTGGTGAAGGCGATCACGCCGCCGATGGCGTCGGATCCCCAGAGCGAAGACTGGGGTCCGGACAGCACCTCGATGCGTTCGATCTCGGCCAGTTCCAGTCCTGAGAAGTCATAGGCGCCGTTGATCTCGGCCGGATCGTTGACGGGAACGCCGTCGATCAGGACCAGCGTCTTGCCGGGATTGGCACCCCGGATGCGGACCTGCGCCACGCCTCCAAACGCCCCGGTGCGCACCACCGACAGGCCGGGGACGTCAGCCAGGATGTCGGCGGTGAAGACCGCCCCACGGCGCTGGATGGCGGTCTGGTCGATGACGCGGGCACCCGGCGTGCGCGCCGCGATCGCGGGCAGGCGTGTGGCGGTGACGATCACTTCAGGCAGGGGATCGGCCGTCAGTGTCTCGGTCTCTTCGGCCCATGCAGGGGCGGCGAGCGCGGCGAGCGCGCTCGTGGTGAACAGAAGACGTCTCATGAGTTCATGCTCCATCTGCCCGGCTTCGGCGCGCGCCGGGCGAGATCACAGCGACCAATCCGCCCGGACGCGAGGCATCCGGACGGCTCCGAGATCGGGTCGCTTCGACGGAACGTCCTCCCGGCATCGCGGAAGGGGTTGGTCCCACGCCTCTGTCTGGTCCCGGACAGCGGGCGAGCGACGTCGGCGGCCAGGTCTCCTGGCTTGCGGGTCAACAGTCGCCGTTCTCGCCTTCCCGGAGCCGTCGAAACGGTTCCAGTGACGCCAGGGCCAGAGCCCCGGATCGAACGACGGCCTCGCCGCCTACAGTTGCGGGCACAGCCGCGGTGTTGGACCGCGTTCCCTTAACCGCCTGGACGGAATGTCGCAGGTGCGAAGCCCCGAGTAAATCCTCCCCCGACGGGGGAGGTGGATCCGCAGCGTAGCGGAGGAGACGGAGGGGGGCTCGGTCCAGACCCGGCCATATGCGGCTGGCCCCCTCCACCGCTTCGCGGTCCCCCTCCCCCAACGGGGAGGATTTTCTTGAGCGGACCCCCGCATTCCTTCACCCTGTCGCCACCTCATGAACGCCCCGCTCCAGCATCCCCCCAAGACGGCTCAGGCCGACGGCGTGACCCCCGTCATGGCCCAGTTTCTGGCGGCCAAGGCGTCACAGCCCGACGCCATCCTGTTTTTCCGCATGGGCGATTTCTACGAGCTGTTCTTCCAGGACGCCGAGGTCGTGGCCGCCGCCATCGGCCTGACGCTCACCAAGCGCGGCAAGCATCTGGGCGAGGACATCCCCATGGCCGGCATGCCGGTCCATGCGGCCGAGGGTTATATCGCCCGACTGATCCGCCAGGGTTTCAAGGTCGCCATCTGCGAACAGATGGAGGACCCGGCCGAGGCCAAGAAGCGCGGCTCCAAGGCGGTCGTCCGCCGTGACATCGTCCGCGTCGTCACCCCCGGCACCCTGACCGAGGATTCGTTGCTGGACGCGCGCGGGGCCAACCGGCTGGCAGCCGTCGCCATCCGCCGGGGTCGCGCCGCCGTCGCGGTGATCGAACTGTCAGCCGGGGCCGTGGACTGCGTCGCCTGCGACCTGACCGATCTGGCCGCCACTCTGTCGGCCTTCCGGCCGTCCGAGGTGCTGGTCACCGACAAGCTGTTCTCGGATCCCGAGGTCAAGTCGGCGCTCGACGGCTCTGGCGGCGTGGTCCAGGCCCTGGCCTCAGCGGTCGCCGAACCCGCCGCCGCCTCGGCGCGGGTGACCCGGCTCTACGGCGTGCAGTCGCTGGACGGCTTCGGGGCGTTTGAGGAGGCGGAGGTCTCTGCGCTCGGCCTCATCGCCGCCTATCTGGAGACGACGCAGGCCGGGAAGGTCCCGGCGCTGTCGCCGCCGCGCCGCTCCGGCGAAACCGGCTATCTGGCCATCGACCCGGCCACCCGCCTCAGCCTTGAGATCGACCGCACCCAGAGGGGCGAGCGGGAGGGGTCGTTGCTCGCCTGCATCGACCGCACGGTCACCTCAGGCGGCGCGAGGGCGCTCGCCGAACGCATCGCCCGGCCGCTTCGTGACCCGGGCGCGATCAATACCGGGTTGGACGCGGTCGAATGGTTGCTGGAACGGCGAGGCCTGCGTCGCGATCTCAGGGACGGCCTGCGCGCCTCGGCCGACGTCGCGCGCGCGGTGTCCCGGCTGGCGCTGGGCCGAGGCGGCCCGCGCGACCTCGCCGCCATCCGCTCGGGCCTGACCATTGCCGAGGGACTGGCCGGGCTTTTCACGGCCTCGCCGGATCCGCTGACCGGACCGCCGCAGCGGATCACGGCGTGTCTGGACCGCCTCACGTTGTCACCAGAGCTGTCGCGGCTGGTGCTCGATCTCGCCGAGGGACTGTCGGACGAGCCCCCGCATCTGGCGCGCGACGGGGGCTTCGTGAACCCCGGCTTCCGGCCCGAGCTGGACGCCGCTCGCGCCCTGCGGGACGACAGCCGCCGGGTGGTCGCTGATCTTGAGGCCCGGGCTGTCGCCGAAAGTGGCGTCCCCTTCAAGATCCGGCACAACGCCGTGCTGGGCTACTTCCTGGAAACCACCGCCAAGCACGCCGAACCCCTGTTCCGCGCCGGGCCGGAGAGCCCCTTCATCCACCGGCAGACCCTGGCGGCCCAGGTCCGGTTCACGACTGTCGAACTGTCCGAGCTGGATGCGAAGATCAGCCAGGCGGGCCATCGGGCGTTGGCCATGGAGACCGAGACCTTCGAGATCTGGCGCGGCACGGTGCAGTCCCTGGCGCGGCCGCTGCAGGCGCTGGCGGAAGCCATGGCTGAGCTGGATGCGACCGCTGCGCTCGCCGAATGGGCGGAAGAGGTCGGGGCGGTCCGCCCCGTCGTCGACGATAGCCGCTGCTTTATCGTCGAGGCCGGTCGCCATCCGGTGGTCGAGGCAGCGGTCAAGCGGGCCGGCGATCCCTTCACGCCCAACGACTGCCGGCTGGACGGCGACGGCGTCGGCTGCGCGCGGCTCAGCATCGTCACCGGCCCCAACATGGCAGGCAAATCCACCTTCCTTCGCCAGAACGCGCTTCTGGTCGTGCTGGCCCAGGCCGGGTGCTTCGTGCCCGCGCGGTCCATGCGGCTGGGTGTCGTCGACCGCCTGTTCAGCCGTGTCGGGGCGGGCGATGACCTGGCGCGCGGGCGCTCCACCTTCATGATGGAGATGGTCGAGACTGCGGCCATCCTGACCCAGGCCACGGATCGCAGCTTTGTCGTTCTGGACGAGATCGGGCGCGGCACCGCCACATACGACGGTCTCGCCATCGCCTGGGCCTGCGCCGAGGCGCTGCATGACGTCAACCGCGCCCGCACCCTGTTCGCCACCCACTATCATGAGCTGGCGCGGCTGGAGGAGCGGCTGGACCACGTCCGCAACCTGTCGATGAAGGCGCGCGAATGGAACGGCGAGCTCGTCTTCCTGCACGAGGCCGCGCCCGGCGCTGCGGACCGATCCTATGGCGTACAGGTGGCCAGGCTGGCAGGCGTACCGCCGGCAGTCGTGGCTCGCGCGCGCGCCGTCCTTGATCGGCTGGAGACCGAGAAGGCGGCGCAGGGACGGCTGGACGACCTGCCCCTGTTCGCCGTGGCCGAACCGCCCTCGCCGCCCCCTCCAAAATCTGCCGTCGAAGAGGCGGTCGCGGCCCTAGACCCCGATTCCCTATCGCCCCGCGAGGCGTTGGAAGCGCTCTATCGTCTGAAAGGAATTGTTCAATGAGCCTATTTGGTCAGCGTTGGACAGCCCAGGATGTTGGCACGACGCTCGGGTCTTTTGCGGATGAATGGGCAAGCTCCATCACGCAATGCGAGGCGGCTTGGTTTCAATCAAATTCTGATGCTGAAGTCGTTGTGCGACGATACTGCTCAGCCGCTTTATGGATGTTTGCAGAGGACTCGCCATCATTCAAAGCGTTGGTCCGTCCAAATGCAGAAGCGGCGCTGAACGCATTCCAGCTCAATCGACTGGCACAGGCGACCTTCGACAACCCCGATCAGGATGACGAATCGCTTCTAGACCTGTTGTTTGCAGACGCTGAGGCCTTCGGCGTTGCAATGGCGGCCCCGGAAACAATAGCGAGCGGGCAGCCGCTAGCTCGGATAGCCAAGCAGTGGTTTGAGACTAGAGCTCCGCTACCACTTTTTGATTATCTTCCCACCAAAGCGTCGATCATGCTCGTCAGCGCGACGGGGCAGCTTCATCAAGCGGTTGAGGTCTTGGTCCGCAAGCTAACTAAGGGATGACTCTGCCAGCCCGCCTCGACGCCCTCGTCGGCGGTCCCGGCTTGCGGGCCTCGGTGGCCGAAACCCTGCGCGCGCACCACGACGCCGCCCGCGAGAAGATCGCCACGAAACTCGCCAACGGTCTGCCGGGTGTCGAGGTCGCCCGCCTCTACGCGGCCGCCGCCGACGAACTGCTGACCGCGCTCTGGCGCTTCACGACCGAGACCCTCTATCCGGCCCCCAATCCGACCGAGGCGGAGAAGCTGGCGCTGATGGCTGTGGGCGGTTACGGCCGGGGCGTCCTTGCGCCCTTCTCGGATCTCGACATCGTCTTCCTGCGCCCGTGGAAGACGACCGCCCGGACCGAGACAGTGGCGGAGTTCATGCTCTACGTCCTGTGGGACCTGGGCCTGAAGGTCGGGTCAAGCGCCCGGTCGGTCGAGGAGGCCCTTTCGCTCGGCAAGAGCGACATGACCATCCGCACGGCGCTGCTGGAGGCGCGGCCGCTGGCGGGCGACGCCGGGCTGGCATCGGAGTTCCTGGGCCGCTTTCAGACCATGGTCGGCGGCGGCGACCCCCGGCCCTTCATCGCGGCCAAGCTGGAGGAACGCGAGGCCCGGCACGCCAAGGCCGGGGCCGTGCGATACCGCGTCGAGCCGAACATCAAGGACGGCAAGGGCGGGCTTCGCGACCTCAACACCCTGTTCTGGATCGCGCGTTCCCTGGCCCCCGACAGCCCTCTTGGCGCGAGGGTCATGGATGATCTGCTGACCGCGCGCGAGCGTCGGACCTTCGAGGAGGCGTTCGACTTCCTCTGGCGCGTGCGCTGCCATCTGCATCTTGCGGCAGGTCGGGCAGAGGAGAAGCTGACCTTCGATCTTCAGCCCGAAGTCGCCCGGCGCATGGGCTGGCGTGGGCGGGGCGACGAGCCGGCGGTCGAGCGCTTCATGCGCCGCTACTTCATCGTGGCCCGCGACGTCGGCGCCCTGACCCGGGCCATGAGCGCCACGCTGGAGGCCCGCCAGCAGAAGAAGACCCTCAGTCTGTCCCGCCTTATCCCCGGCCGCCGGCGTGATCTCGGCGTCGAAGGGTTCGTCGAGGACGGGGGTCGCCTGTCGGTGGCCGGGCCGGACGTCTTCGCCAGCGATCCAGTGAGGCTGCTGACCCTGTTCGTCACAGCGGATCGTCACGACCTGGATCTTCACCCCCACGCCTTCTCCGCCGTGACCCGGTCGCTCGGCCTTGTCACGCCCTGGCTGCGGCGAGACCCGCTGGCGACGGCGGCCCTGCTGCACATCCTGGCCCACGGCCAGCGGCCCTATCGGGTCCTGACCATCATGAACGAGGCCGGGTTGCTCGGCCGGTTCCTGCCGGAGTGGGGGCGGATCGTCGGCCAGACCCAGTTCAACATGTACCATGCCTATACGGTCGACGAGCACACGCTGCAGGCCATTGGCATCATCAACGACATCCAGCGCGGCAAGCTGAAGGACGACCACCCGCTGGCCAGCGAGGTCATCCATCTGATCGCGGACCCCGAAGCCCTGATGCTGGCCATGCTGCTACATGACGTCGGCAAGGGCGGGGACCGGGGCCAGCTGGAGGACGGTGCCATCTCTGCGCGGCGCGCCTGCGAGCGGCTGGGGCTGGAACCGCGCCGGATCGAGCTGGTGGTCTGGCTGGTTCGTCATCACCTGGCCTTGTCGGACTATGCCCAGAAACGGGATGTGTCCGACCCCGACACCGTGCGCGCCTTCGCCGAACTGGTCGGCGACCCGGAGCGGCTGCGCATGCTGCTGGTCCTGACCGTCGCCGACATCCGTGCGGTCGGCCCGGGCGTATGGAACAGCTGGAAGGGCCAGCTGATGCGCAGCCTGTATGCCGCCGTCGAAGCCCTGTTCCGGGGTGAGGCGGTCCAGACCGCAGATCCCTTGGCCGATCGCGCCGCCCTGGTCGCCCGCGCCCACGCCGAAGGCTCAGCCGCCGAGGCCCGGGCCGGAGCCGCCGGGCGCATCGAACAGACGACGGAAATCGCGCTCGCCGCCCGCGACCGGCCCGGCCTGTTCGCCGATCTCGCCGCTGTGCTAGCGGCTGCCGGCGCCGATGTGACGGGCGCGCGGGTCGCGACGGCGGCGGACGGCACGGTGCTGGACGTCTTCCAGGTCCAGGACGGTGCCGACCAGCCCTATGGCCAGGCCGAGCCGCGCCGCCTGACCCAGCTGATCGCCGCACTGGAGGCCGCCGCCCGGGGTGAAGCCTCGGTCCCGCCACCGCCGATGCCGGCGGCCTCGTCCCGCCGCGCCGTCTTCGATGTGCGGCCCGTGGTGATGATCGATAGTGCCGCCTCGGCCGAGGCCACGATCATCGAGGTCTCCGGCGCCGATCGGCCGGGGCTGCTGGCCGAGCTGTCGCGGACGCTGACAGACCACGGTCTGTCGATCCGATCCGCACACGTGGCCAGCTTCGGCGAACGGGCGGTCGACAGCTTCTACGTGACTGACGCGCACGGTCGGAAGCTGACGTCTGACGTCCTGCTGGATGAGGTGCATCAGGCGCTGGAGGCCGTGCTGGACCGTGCGCCCGCCGCGCCGCAGGGCCGCCGGATCACGGCCGCACGCGCCAGCGCCCGCGATGTCTCCGAGCTCGGCCCGCGAAGGGCCGTTCCGTCGAGAGCGGAAGCGCGCTAAGGTCCATTCCGTCCTTCCGCTCCGCCCGCATGAGCCCGCCTTGAGCCTCGCCCGCAACACCCTGGTTCAGGCGACCCTGACGCTGGGCAGCCGCATCCTCGGCTTCGGCCGAGACCTCGCCCTGTCGGCCCAGTTCGGCCAGGGGCCGATGATGGATGCCTTCACCACGGCGCTGATGCTGCCCAACATGTTCCGGCGCCTGTTCGCCGAGGGTGCCTTCGCCCAGGCCTTCGTGCCGATCTACGGCGGCGTCCGGGCGCGCGAGGGCGAGGAGGCCGCCGCGGTGACCGCGTCCGAGGCCCTCAGCTTCATGTTCGCCGTGGTCGCGGGGTTCTGCATCCTGCTGCAGGTCGCCATGCCGTGGATCATGCCGTGGCTGCTGTCGGCCTGGGCCGACGATGCAGGTGTCATGTTCGCTGCGACCACCGCCGCTCAGCTGACCATGCCGTACCTGGCCTGCATGACCATCGCGTCGCTGTTGTCGGGTGTCCTCAACACCTCGGGCCGTTTCGCGCTGACGGCGGCGGTGCCGGTGTTCCTGAATCTCTGCACCCTGATCCCCCTGCTCGCCCCGCTGGTCATGGAGATCGACAAGCCCACGGTGCTGCTGGCCACGTCCGCGGCGGTCAGCATCTCCGGCCTGATCCAGATGGGCCTGCTCTGGTGGGGTGTTCGACGGCTTGGCGTGACCCTGCGTCTTGGCCTGCCGCGCCTGACGCCCGGCGTTTCGCGCACCCTCAAGCTTGCGGTGCCCGGCGTCCTGGCAGGCGGCGCGCTGCAACTGAACTCCGTGGTCAGTCAGCTGCTGACCGGTTCCAACGAAGGTGCCCGCTCGGTGCTCTACAACGCTGATCGCCTCTATCAGCTGCCACTGGGTCTTGTCGGCGTCGCCATCGGCCTCGCGCTCGTGCCGCGCCTGACCAAGGCCTTCGTGTCGGGCGACCATGAGGGCGGGCGCAGGACGCTGGACGATGGGATCACCCTGTCGATGGCCTTCACCCTGCCCGCCGCCGTGGCCCTGTTCGTTATCCCCTTCTTCATCATCGACGCGACGGTGACGCGGGGCGCCTTCACCAGCGAAGACGCGGTGCGCACGGCCGACGTGCTGCGCAACTTCGCCTGGGGCGTCCCCGCCTTCGTGCTGGCCAAGGTCCTGACACCGCCCTTCTTCGCTCGAGAGGACACCCGTCGCCCGATGATCTTCTCGATCGCCTCGGTCGCCATCACCGTAGCGCTCGGCTCGGCCCTGTTCTTCGGCATGGAGCAGGCGGGCATGGACGGCGTGGTTGGCCTCGCCATCGCCACCTCCACCTCGGCCTGGATCAATGTCGCCCTGCTGGGGGGCGTTCTGGTGAAGGAAGAGGCCTGGAACGTCACCGGCCGTTTCCTCTCGCGCTTCGTCCGCGTCCTGGCCGCCAGCCTCGCCATGGCGGCCGTGCTCGTGCCCGCCAGCATCTTCTATGATGATCTTGCCCGCCTGTTCCTGGCCAAGGAGGTCGCGGTTCTGGTGGTCTGCGGCGCAGGGGCCCTTGTGTATGGCGTCTGCATCGTGCTTTTCCGCGCGGTCAGCCCGGCCGAGCTCAAGGCTGTGCTGAGGCGTGAACCCGGGGCCTCCACCCCCTCCGGATTGGACTGATGACT
>JADCBH010000326.1 GCA_020253595.1 Brevundimonas sp. | reverse complement strand
TCGGCGATCACGTCGGGCGGGGAGGGGGCGGGCAGCCTGCCTCAGCCGGGCGCGGGGGCCACGAGCGCCCGACCGGCCAGCTTCACCCTGGACGGCGTGACGGTGCAGGCCTCGCCGGAACTGAACGCGGTGGTCATGCGCGGCCCGCCCGCCACGGTGCAGATGCTGGAGGACCTGATCGGCGAGCTCGACCTGCGTCGCGCCCAGGTCAAGATCGAGGTCGCCATCGTCGAGATCACCGGCGAACTGGGCGAGCAGATCGGCGTTCAGCTGGGCTTCGGCGGCGCAGTGCCGGCCACCGGGGCGACCGGTGGCACCTCCTTTGGAAACGCTGGCACCCCGCTTTCGACGGTGCTGACGGCGCTGGGCTATCCGGCCGGCCGGCTCCTGTCGTCGGGCCTGTCGGTCGCGGCCGGTGAGGACGGCGAGTTTGGCCTGTTGCTGCAGGCGCTCGGCACCAACTCGTCGGCGAATCTCCTGTCCTCGCCCAGCGTGACGGTGCTGGACAATGAAGCGGCCGAGATCGTGGTCGGCCAGAACGTGCCGTTCCGGACCGGCAGCTTTGCCACCGACGGCAACTCGACCAACCCCTTCACGACCATCAGTCGCGAGGACGTCGGCCTGACGCTGCGGGTCGTGCCGCGCGTGCACGAGGGCGAGACGGTGCGTCTGGAAGTCAGCCAGGAGGTGTCGTCGCTGGTCACCACGGCCGTCACCGGCGCGGCCGACCTGATCACCAACCGCCGCAGCATTCAGACCAGCGTCCTTGCCGACGACGGCGAGACCATCGTGCTGGGTGGTCTCGTCACCGACGATCGCCAGACGGGCAACAGCCGGGTTCCGGGCCTCGGCAACATCCCGCTGATCGGGAATGCCTTCCGCTCCAGGAACGACACCCAGACCCGCCGTACCCTGTTCATCTTCCTCAAGCCCACGATCCTGCGCGACGCCGCCGACGTCGCGGCCTCGGCCCAGGAGAGCTACGACCGCCTGCGCGCCGCCGAACCGGTCCGCATCGATCCTTCGCGCGCCCCGGCGCTCCAGACCCAGCCCCGGCTGGAGCCTGACGTGGACGAGGTGTTTTGACGCAATCCTCCCTTCTCCCCTTGCGGGAGAAGGTGGCCGAGCGCAGCGAGGTCGGATGACGGGTGAGACTCGCGACCGGACATGACCGCCGACTTCACCCTGCAGGTCCACGACAGTTTGTCCGCGATCGGCCGCGAGGCGTGGGACTCTTGTGCGCTGCCGACCGGCGACCCGTTCGTCTCCTTCGACTTCCTTCACGCCTGCGAGGCCTCGGGCAGTGCCGTGCCGCGTCAGGGCTGGGCGGGGCGGCACCTGACCCTGACCGATGACCGCGACGGCCGCGTCATCGGCGTCATGCCCCTCTGGCTGAAGGGCCACAGCCAGGGGGAATACGTCTTCGACCATAGCTGGGCCGACGCCTATCAGAGAGCGGGCGGGCAGTATTACCCCAAGCTCCTGTCCGCCGTGCCCTTCACCCCCGCGACGGGTCCGCGCCTGATCGCCCACCCCGACGCCGACGAAGCGTCTGTGTGCGAGACCCTGATCCAGGGCGCGCTCGCCCTGTGCGAGCGGCTGGATCTGTCGTCGCTCCACGTCAACTTCCCGACGCAGCCTGAGTGGCGGCTGATGGGCGACCAGGGCCTGCTGCTGCGCCAGGACATGCAGTTCATCTGGCGGAACGAGGGCTACGCCACCTTCGACGACTTCCTCGCCGCCCTGTCGTCGAACCGGCGAAAGACGATCCGGCGAGAGCGCAGAGACGCCCAGGCCGGGCTCGACATCCGTGTCCTGACCGGGGCGGACATTACCGAGGCCCACTGGGACGCCTTCTTCGCCTTCTACATGGACACGGGGTCACGGAAGTGGGGCCGCCCCTACCTGACCCGCGCCTTCTTCAGCCTGATCGGCCAGACCATGGCCGACCGCATCGCCCTGATGATGGCCTTCCGGGACGACACGCCCATCGCCGGCGCGCTGAACTTCATCGGCCGCGACGCGCTCTACGGCCGCCAGTGGGGCGCGCTGGAGGAGGTGCCCTTCCTCCATTTCGAGCTCTGCTACTACCAGGCCATCGACTTCGCCATTTCGCGCGGCCTGTCCCGCGTCGAGGCGGGGGCCCAGGGCGAGCACAAGATCGCCCGAGGCTACCTCCCCACTCCCGTCTACTCGGCCCACCACATCGCCGACATGGCGCTGAGGGTGCCGGTGGATCAGTATCTGGAGCAGGAGCGGCGGGGCGTGGAGGCGGAGATCGCGGGGCTGACGGCGGAGCTGTCGCCCTACAGAAGCTGACGACGTCGGCGACCTATCGTGGCAAGGCTGACGCCAGTCGCGCCATGGCATCGTCGTCCAGACCGAGCAGAGGCAGCGGTGGGCGAGCCTCGGTGTACCCGAGAAGGTTGGCCGCCCCATACATCACCCGCAGACCGCCATAGCTGCGCAGGAGCGTCCAGAGGTCTGCGAAGGTCGCGTCGAGCCTATCTGCCTCTCCACGATCACTATTGATGGCCGCCGCCGCCGCCAGAGCCGCCGCCTGTCGGGGGAACAGGCCGCCGACGACGCTGTACCAGCAGTCGGCCCCGGCCAGCAGAGCATCCTTGCACGCCCAGTCGCCGCTGTACCCGATCGACAGCCCCGGCGCCGCCTGCCGGAAGGCCGCAAGGTCGCCCACGAGGTCGCCACTCGCCGGAAGGGGCAGCTTGATCGCGGCGACCGACGGAATGGCCGCCAGCCGCCCGACGAAATCAGGCCGGAAGGTAAAGTTCGTCGTCCCCGGATTGCTATAGATGCAGAGCGGCAAATCGCTGGCAGAGGCGACAGCGATGAAGTGCTGGAACACCTCTTCCTCGGTCAGGGGCGTGTAGTTGACCGGGGCCAGCAGAACGCCCGCTGCGCCTTCGGCCTGCGCATCGCGCGCCAGAGCCTGGGCCTCATCGGTCCGCATCGAGCCCACGCCGACCATCACCGGCATCGCGGTGGTGGCCTCCACCGCCAGGGCGACCGCCCGCCGCCGCTGGTCCCGGCTCAGGAACATGTAGGTCCCGGTGCTGCCGAGCAGCCCGAGCGAGTCGGCACCGCCCTCTTCGATATTGCGGACAAGCGTCTGCAGGTCCGACGCCATTACCTCCCCGGTGTTCGTGGTCGGGGTGATCGGAAACGCCGACAGGCCGGAAAACAGGGTCATGCTGGACTCCACGTCAAGATCAGGCGTCATGCTGCTGCCGCCCAGCGTATTCAAATCAGGCATCGCTTCGGTTTGTGACGACGCGGTTTGTCCCATGTGGAGGCGTGCATCCACGGCGAGCAAAGGATCGCGAGAGGCTACTTCCCCACGCCCGTCTATTCGGCCCATCACTTCGCCGACATGGCGCTAGGGTGCCGGTGGAGCAGTATCTTGAGAGGGAGCGGCTGGGCGTGGAGGCCGAGATCGCAGGGCTGACGGCGGAGTTGTCGCCGTTTATGACCTGATCATTCGGAGTTTGGTCCGCCAACGTTGTCGGAAGTCTGCCATGCCCTTCCCAGTTTCCGAAAGCCTGCTTCAGCACACCGAACGAGCCATGGGTCGTAAGCTTCCCCTCGCCCTGCGCAATCGTCTGGAGCGATCGAATGGTGGTGACGTTTCCGCAGCCGGTGATGTCTGGACACTCGTTCCGGTTCGGGACGACACCGACCGG
>JADCBH010000325.1 GCA_020253595.1 Brevundimonas sp. | reverse complement strand
TTTCGGCGGTCCTCGAAGAGACGGACTCCCAACCGACCGCGCCGACTGGATCCACAACCCGCGTCACGACGTCGGACGCAAGGGACAACGACCGGTCACCAGAACGCCCCGATCAGGAGTTGCCTGCCGACGCCTCGGCTGTGGACGGTGCCGCCGTGACGAGTTCACCGATGGCCTTGCCGCTTTCGGCCCTCGCTGGTTCGGCCGCGCCAGGCGCGGCTTCAGGCATAGAGATCGCAGTCGATGGCGTTATCGCCGCGCCCACTGCATCACCCGATCAGGGTCAAACCGAGGGGGGCATCCCTTCGGCCGCCAGCCCGGTAGAGGCCGGGGTTCAGCTTCCCGAGCCGAACCTGATCCCTGCGGCGACGGGCGCGCGTTCGACACCGCCCGGGGAAAAGGCTGCAGCGATGCAGGCTGCAGAGGCAACCGCTGCAGCCGTTGAAGGCGGTCCGCCTGATGTCGAGTCATCGGAGACCCTCGAGGCAGGTCTGGCGACCCTGGCCGCCTTGGACCCCGCTGAAGGAAACGCCGCGACACGGATGGCAGCGGCCGGGGCTGCAAGCGCCCAGAAGTCGGCGTCCAGCGATGCGACAACGGCAGCGACCGACGCCGCATCTTCCGACGAAAAGGGAGTTCAAGAGACCAGGGGACCGTCTCTCGCTCGCGCGGAGGCCGCCTCCCCGTCCACAAGCGGAAAGGCCCTCTCGGACCCCGGCGCATCCATTGTGGCAATGCCTCCGTCCCCGGTGGACGATCCTTCGTCAGGCACGGTCCCGGCGAGCTCGGCCCCGACCTCGGATCTGCAGTCTTCCGGACCCGGGCAAACGTCGCTGTTGTCGACCCTTTCGAACGCGGCCATCCATGCGACCGCGCAAATCGCTGCCCAGATCGTGAAGAAGCTGGAAGGCCGCTCGACGCGCTTTGAAATGGCGCTGACGCCCGATGATCTCGGTCGGGTCGACGTCAGCCTCGACATCGACGAGGACGGAGCCCTGCGCGCCACACTGGCGTTCGACAATCCGGTTGCCGCGACCGAGTTGCGAGGACGGGCCGATGAACTGCGTCGCCAGCTGATGGAGGCTGGCTTCTCACTGGCCGACGACGCCCTGTCGTTTGCCGAGCGCGATCCGTCGTCCGACCATGGCGGCGCTTTCGATCGGCAGACCGATCCCCGGAACGCCCGAGCGTTCGGTGCCGCCTCGCGGCTGACCGCCGAAGCCGACCTTTCGCTCCAGACGCCTCACTGGATCTCTCTCAGCCTGACGCCCGTCGGCGTCGATATGAAGGTCTGACGCATGGTTGACGCCGTCACCACCACCACCGAGGCGACCACTCGGGTGAACTCAAGCCGGACCAGCCTGGTCTCCAACTTCGAGACCTTCCTGAGCCTGCTCACCGCCCAGCTGAAGAACCAGGACCCTCTGTCACCGCTCGACTCCAACGAGTTCACGGCCCAGCTGACGCAGATGACCGGGGTCGAGCAACAACTGCTGACCAACGACCTTCTCACAAGCCTCCTCGCCGCACAGCAGTCCGGCGCCATGACCGGAGCAACCGCCTACATCGGCAAGGACGCCACCGCGGCCTGGACCGCGACGCGCCTGGAAGGTGGCGAGGCCAACTGGTCCTACGAACTCGCAGCCTCGGCCGCGTCGGTCGAGCTGCAGGTGCTGGATTCAACAGGCAAGGTCGTGTGGCGCGGTCCCGCCCCTGCCACCGAGCGCACCAAAGGAACCCACGACTTCGTCTGGGACGGCAAGACCACCGCCGGCGGCCAGTTGGCGGATGGCGGCGTCTACACCTTGAAGGTCGTGGCAAAGAACGGCACGGCCAATGTCGACTCCCAGGTCCTGACGCGTGGCCGGGTCACGGGCGTCGAGCTCTACGACGGCCAGCCCTACCTGACCATTGGATCGTCGATCGTGCCGCTCAGCGCGGTCATCGGCGTCGAAGAGCCGACCACCGCTACCGCCGACACACCCGAGGACGAAGGCCTGGTGGCCTCCATCGCCTCTGCCCTCAATCCCCTGAAGTTGCTTTCCTAAGGAGCCTTCGCCATGAGCATCAACTCCGCCCTTCTCGCTGGCGTCTCGGGTCTGACAGCCAACTCGGCCGCCCTGGCCGCCATCTCCCAGAACATCGCGAACGTGAACACGGTGGGCTACAAGCGCACTGCGGCCGAGTTCTCGACGGTCGTGAACTCCCAAGGCGCGGGCACCGGCTATTCAGCCGGCGGCGTTTTGGCGAACCAGCGCAACTATATCAGCCAGCCAGGTCAGCTTCAGCTGACGAACAACGCCACAGATCTGGGCATCGGCGGACAGGGATTTTTCGTCACCACCGAAAAGGCCGAGGACCTGGATGCAGGCGACTCGCGTCTCTTTACCCGAGCGGGGGCTTTTCGCGTTGACGAGTTCGGATATCTGAAGAACACGGCGGGCCTCTATCTGCAGGGCTGGCCCGTGCAGGACGACGGGACGTTCAACGTCAATCCGTCCGACCTGAACATGATGCAGTCGATCAACGTAAAGAACCTGGGCGCCGCGGTCCGCGCGACCAGATCGGAAGAGC
>JADCBH010000324.1 GCA_020253595.1 Brevundimonas sp. | reverse complement strand
CGACGCGCTTCAGGCAGAGATTGATCGATCCAGGTCGTCCATCGCGGCCAAGGCCGCGAAAAAGTCCGCTGCAGACGCTCTGTTCAACTTTGAGCGGTGATGGTTTCGTTTAGTCCGTATTCGTGGCATGCCCGTTGCAGACCGCCCAGACGCGGCGCCATTACGGCCCGGGCGAACAGCGGGCTTTCCGTGTCGATACGTTTCGGTTTGAGTTGATGGCGAGCGAAGATTTCGAAGCCCCCAAGGCTCTGCGAGCCAGCGAACTTCTGGATTTCGCCCGATCGGAGCTGTTTGAGCGGACTTTCCAGGAGGGGATGCAACTGGTCGAAGAGACCGCGTCCTACCTGGACGGTGACGGCCGTCGCGAGTCCAAGCTCCTGTCTCGGTCTGCCGCACTCGCCTATGCCGGCGAGAGCATGAAGTTGACCACGCGCCTGATGCAGGTTGCGTCCTGGCTGCTTGTCCAACGCGCCGTGCGCGAGGGCGACATGACACCCGAAGCTGCCGCTGATGCCCGGTATCGGCTCGCAGAGGTCAAGGCTCCTGTCGAGCCTGCGCACGTCGATGTCCCGATTGCCCTGGTCGAGTATCTTGTGCGCGGGGAGAAGCTCTACGACCGCGTCCTGTACCTCGATCGCCGCATGTATCTGGACACTCCGGGCGAGGCCGATGCCAATCCTGTGCTGAGCCAACTTGGAATGCTGGAAGCCGCCTTCCGGGCCTGACGGCTATGGCCCGACGTCGTTGGAGTCGATGCGGCCGTCGGCGACCACTTCCGGCAGATTGACTGCGATGCCCAGGGCTTCGGCCAGGGCTCGATCGCGACGGTAGACGTCCTCGCGGAAAGCTACCCGACCCTGACCGTCGACAAAGGCGGTCCAGTACAGCAGGCGCACGCTGATCTCACGTCCGGTCTGGATGCGTGTTGTTCGGCGCGAGGCCTGGGCGGCGTCGAACTGGTCCAGCAGGGTCGGATCCGGAGAAAGCAGCAAACGGGCGAACTCCACCGCGTTCTGCACGCGAACGCAGCCATGTGACCGCTGGCGCATCGACAGGTTGAAAGCCGCCTTGGATGGCGTGTCGTGCAGGAAGATGGCGTAGCTGTCCTGCAGCTCAAACTTGACATAACCCAGCGCCGCGTTCGGCCCGGCACGCTGAATGACCGTGCCGTTCTGGATGTACATGTTCTGGCTGGCCAGATAGGCGGGGCCACGCGGCAGGATCTCGCGACGCGCGATGCCGGCCGGCACATACCAGGGTGGGTTGGCGACGACGGAAGCGAAGGGCTTTTCGAGGCTCGGTGTCTGGGTCGAGGGCGCACCCACGACAACCCGGTTCGAGTGAACCGGACGACCATCCTTCCAGTAGACCATGATGGCGGCAGCGGTGTTCACCTCGATCCGCTCGGGATTGAGGTCGCGCTTGAGCCAGCGGCGGCGTTCCAGATTGAGGGCGATCTGGCGGGCGCGATCTTCGGGTCGGGCGCCCAGTGAGGCCTGGGTTCCCGGGCCGATCCGGCCGTCGGTCGCGAGGCCATGCCGTGCCTGGAAGCCCTGAACCGCCTGTTGCAACTCGGGGCCGTACACCAGGCCTTCGGCGGTCAGGCGCGCGCCGGCTTCGGCCGTCAAGTCGCCTTCGGCCACGAGGCGAGCGATAATGAGGGGCACGCGATTGTCGCTGGAACCCGGCTCAAGCGTGCCCGCGCGCACCGGGAAAGTCGGCCAGCCGCCCTGGGCGATCAGACGGCGATAGCGGACGTAACCCGCCGAGAGGTTGTTGTATCCAATGTCGGTGGGAGCCAGGCCTTCAAACCACTCGACGAGCCGGTTCTGGACCAGGGCATCGTTGAGGCCGAGCGGCACGTCGACGACGTTCTTCTGCATTTCCCAAAGCTCTTCGACCGTCTCGGGTCGAACGGCACCGAAGGCGAGGACGCGGGCGTACTTCAGGGCGGCGGCGGTGGTGCGCAGGTCCGCGCTGTCCGGATCGGCGGCAAGACCGACGAAGTCGAAATAGTCATTCCTGGCCAGTCCGTGCCGTTCCGCGCGGTTCGAGGCTTCGTTCAGCCTGCGCAGACGGTCGGCATTCCACACTGGCCGCCAGTCGTTCAGCTCATAGAAGGCACGGACATCGGCCTGCTCGGCGGCGGGCAGACGGCCGATCTGGGCGTCAAAGGCCGCGAAATAGGGACTATCGCTGGTCGTGGCCGGAGGCTGATAGGCCGTCTGGGCCACGGCAGGCGCGGCCATGGCCGCCACTGCGGCGCCGAGGGTGAGTTCGCGTCTATTCATTCTCGCATCGCCTTTGTCCGACGCCCCGTGGATCACGATGTCCACGCCCCGTGGGTCGAACGAACGCATGTTACTGACGTTCCGGGCAAACAAAAAGCGCCGGTCCGAAGACCGGCGCTATCCGTGGTGTCGCGGTGACAGTCCGCTGACTACTTCTTGATGAAGCCGCCGAACTTGTTGTTGAAGCGCGAGACGCGACCGCCGCGGTCCATCAGCTGCTGGTTGCCGCCCGTCCAGGCCGGGTGGGTCGACGGATCGATGTCGAGGTTCAGCACGTCGCCTTCCTTGCCGTAGGTCGAGCGGGTCTTGTAGCTCGAGCCGTCGGTCAGGGTGACGGTGATGAAGTGGTAGTCCGGGTGTGTGTCGGGCTTCATGGTCGTTGCGTCCGGTCTCTGCGCGGCGACGATGCCGACCGTCTGTGCGCGAAAATGAGAAACCCGCCAGAGGCCCGGCGGGAATGAGCGGCGGCGTTTACACCGGGGGGGCTTCCGGGGCAAGAGGCGCACAACATGACTGACGCCGCCGCGCCGACCGTTGATTCCGCCTACCGCTCAGCCACTGCACCCGGCCGGCCGGGTGCGGGCGCTGTGCTGGCGGAACAGATCGGTGAAGCCGGGGAACGGCGGGAGAAAGGCCGCAACGTGAGGCCGTTGCTTCGGCTCTGGCCATTCCTGGTGCGCCATCGCCTGGATGCCTTCATTGCGCTGTTCTGGCTGCTGACGTCGACAGCGGCCTCGCTGGGTCTCACCGCCACAGCCCGGGGCGCGATCGACCACGGTTTTGAGAACGGCGGCAGCGATATCGACCGCTGGTTCCTGTTCCTAGGTGCCAATGCCGTGGCGTTGGGGATCGCGACGGCTGTTCGCTACTTCTACGTCACCAAGACGGGGGAGCGGGTCATAGCCGACCTGCGCAAGGCGCTGTTCGAGCGCGTGCTGACGCTGGACGCCGCCTTCTTTGCCCGGATGCGGACAGGAGAGGTTCTGAGCCGCCTGACTACCGACATCGCCCTGGTTGAGACCCTTCTCACGACGGCCGTGTCCTTTGCCCTGCGCAACCTGCTGACGCTGATCGGCGGGATCGTATTGCTTTTCATTGTCAGCCCCAAGCTGACTGGACTGGTCCTGTTGACCGCGCCGCTGCTACTCGGTCCGGTGTTCATCTTCGGTCGACAGGTGCGCAAGTTGACCGTCCGGTCTCAGGATCGCTTTGCCAATGCCGTGGGTTTCGCGGGTGAGAGCGTTGATGCCATCGAGACAGTGCAGGCTTTTGGCCGGGTCACCAGTGCCGCAAGCCGCTTCGGCACGGTCGTGGAAGAAGCGTTCGGCGTGTCCCTGACCCGCATACGGGCACGTGCCTGG
>JADCBH010000323.1 GCA_020253595.1 Brevundimonas sp. | reverse complement strand
GGGTATCGAGCAGATTCAGGTCCAGCAGATTGCCGTAGATGGCGCGCCGGTAAAGCTGCATCGCTGAACCCCGCGGGAAGGACGAACGACGCAGCGGCATATGCTCATAGTAGGCCTGCATGGCCGCCGCCTGACGAAGCGCGAAGACCGCCGGGTCGGTGCCGTCCTGATCGAGGTCCGAGACCCAGTTGTTGTCGATCTCGTGGTCGTCCCACGTCGTGAACCAGGCGGCCGAGGCGTGGCTGGCCTGCAAGTCGGTGTCCATCTTGTACTGGGCGTAGCGCTGGCGGTAGTCGGTGACGGTATAGATCTCGCCGCCGACGTGGACGCGCAGGTTTTCCTGCGGGTTGGTCGAGCCAAAGATGCGGTTGCCGCGACCTTCGTAGATGTAGTCGCCATAGCAGTAGATGAAGTCGAGATCCTCGGACGCGATGCGGCGATGGGCGGTGTAGTAGCCGCTCTCATAGGCCTGGCAGCCGACGATGCCGAACTTGACCCGGTCGAGCGCGGCGCCCGCTACCGGCATCGTCTTGGCCCGACCCACGCCGGAGCGCTCACGCCCGGCGATGAAGCGGTAGAAGTAGGGGCGTCCGGGCTCCAGTCCGCCGATCTCCACATGGACCGCGTGACCCAGTTCCGGTCGGGCGATCGCCTCGCCGGAGCGGACAATGGTGCCGAAGCCTGCGTCGGTGGCAACTTCCCAGTTCACCGCCATCGGCTGGGACGGCATGCCGTGGTCGGGCTCCAGCGGTCGGGGGGCCAGCCGTGTCCAGATGACGAAGCCGTCGGGCAGGGGGTCGCCCGCCGCCACGCCCAGCTGGAAGGGGTTGTCCTCGAAGACGGCCTGGGCGAGCGATGCGCGGGTTGAGACACCGCTCAGCATCGAGCCGAGACCGAGACCCACCATGAGGGATCGACGCGACAGGATCGGGGACATCGGAATTCCTCCAGGCCAGATTGCCATCGCATAGCGGCCGGTTGTGACAGTTCCGCTTCGCTCGCCGTCAGCAACGGGGGCTTGAAAGGCGGAGCTTATCAGGGGCACGGTGGCGCGCGCAGCGGGGGCTGCGTTTTGGAGATGATCCCATGAAATCCGTGTTCCTGATCGCTGGCGTCTCGGCGCTGGTCCTGTGCGCGTCCTCGGTTTCCGCCCAGCAGACTGTATCGCTGTCGGCCGGGTTTGTGCCCGATCCCGTGACGTTCGACGTCGTTTCGGGTGGCGGCAACGATGCCTCCGACCTCGGCGGGTCTTGCGTCGGAATGATCGCCAGCAGCCCGGATGTCGTCGTGAACTACCGGTCGAATGGTGGTCCGCTGTCGTTTGGCGTTTTTGCGGACGGCGACACCACTCTGATCATCAACGGACCCGACGGCCGCTACTACTGCAACGACGATGCGCAAGGCCTGAACCCGGCATTTGGCTGGGATTCGGCACCCAGCGGTCAGTACGACATCTGGGTCGGCGCGATCGGGGAGCCCGTCTCGTCCACGCTGGTCGTCACCGAAGGCAGCGTTTTCGGCGACTGAGTCCGCGAGGATTCAGACGAGAAAGGGGGCGTCGCGTGACGCCCCCTTTTTCTTGGCCCGCGCTGCCCGTTCCGTCGTCAGGAACAAGAGGGTTGTAAGGCAGCGTCAGGCCGGTCCAAGGTGTCTGCACGCAGCGGGGGCTGCGCTTTGGAGAAGAAAACCCATGAAATCTCTGTTTCTTGCGGCTGGCGTTGCGGCGCTCGCCCTGTGCGCGTCCTCGGCTTCGGCCCAGCAGGTCGTGAATCTGTCGGCCGGTTTCCTGCCAGATCCGGTTGAGGTCGACGTCTATTCGGGTGGCCCGGATGACGCTTCGGACCTGGGTGGCTCGTGCGTCGGTGCCCTCGCCGGCAGCCCGGACGTCGTCGTCAACTTCGACTCGAATGGCGGCACCCTGTCGTTCAGCCATGTCTCGGGCGGCGACACCAGCCTGATCATCAACGGCCCGGACGGCCGCTACTACTGCAACGACGACTCCAACGGTCTGAACCCGGTCCTGACCTGGCGTTCGGCCCCGAGCGGCCAGTACGACGTCTGGGTCGGCGCTGTGGGCGAGCCCACCGGCGGCACCCTGCTGATCTCCGAAAGCCCGCTCTAGGCCTTTCCTAACCGCTAGTCTGAGAGGAAACGCGATATGCGCGTTCTATCCATCGTCTGTGCTCTGGCCATGGTCGCCGCAGCTTCGGCTGCGACGGCTCAGGACATGAGTGCCACGGCGAGCTACGGCGAGATCAGCCGCAATGCCGGCTTCACGCCCGACCCGATCACGGTCGATCTTTACTCTGGGGGCGGCGTTGACGCCTCCCGGTCGATCGGTGGGTCCTGCGTTGGCATGATCGCCGATGCGCCCGACTTCGAGTTCACCTATCAGGCGGGCTCGTGGCCACTGACGTTCGCGGTCGATGGCCAGTACGACACCAGCCTGGTCATCAATGGCCCGGATGGCGAGTGGTACTGCGTCGACGACTCCGAGGGCCTGGACCCCATTCTGCGCTGGGGCAGCCCGCCGAGCGGCACCTATGACATCTGGGTCGGCGCTGTGGGCCAGGCGGGTTCCGCCACGCTCTACATCACCGAGAATAACTGAGCCCCAGGTTCTGATCTGAAGGCCGGCCGTCCGCGTCAGTGGGCGGCCGGTTTCCATGTCTGCATCTCGGCGATCTCGCTGGTCTGGGCGTCCACGACGGCCTGGGCCATGCGGCGGATTTCCGGATCCTGCGACCGGGCCAGCGCCACCTCGGCCATGGCCACCGCGCCCCGGTGATGCTCGATCATCTTGGCGATGTAGGCTTCGTCGATCGTGTCGCCCGAAGCCTGTCCCATCTGTTGGTGCATCCGGGCCTCGACCTCTGCAAAGGCGGCATCGCCCGTCGCCGGGGTCGCCTCGTCGCCATGCATGGCGTGGGGATCAGCAGCCTTCTGGGCGAAGGCGGCATTCTGGTTGGCGGTCGCGGCGTCGCGCATGGCCTGCTGGACCGGGTCACCGCCTCCCTCGCAGGCGGCCACAGCAAGACCCAATGAAACCGCCGTGACGGCGATCAGCCTTCGATCCATCGGGGCATCCATCCTTCGTGAATCTCGCGCAGGTGCTGCAGCGGGATGCTGAACAGGTCCCTGGAGGCGAAGGCGTTGCCCCTGGCGTGGCCGATGACCGAGGCATGCAGCCCCGCCTCGCGCGCTGCCGTCAGGATCGGCTCCGCATCCGCAACGGCGACGAGGTAGCGGGCCTGATCTTCTCCGAACAGGAGGATGTGCGCGTGGGCCGCGCCGGTCGCGTCCAGCACCACGCCCGTATCCGAGGCCAGCGCCATGTCCGCCGCCGCCCCGATCAAGCCGCCGTCTGACAGGTCGTGGACACAGGTCAGGCGACCGGCCTCGATCTCGCCGCGGATGAAATCGCCCGTGCGGCGCTCCAGCTTCAGGTCGACCTGCGGCGGGGCCCCGTCCTCGCGGCCCAGTACCTCGCGCAGATACAGCGAAGCCCCCAGCTCGCCGACCGTCTCACCGATCAACACCAGGGTGTCGCCCTCCGCCATGGTCGAGAAGCCGGCGACCACGTCGTAGTTGGGCAAGAGGCCGACGCCGCCGACGGTCGGGGTCGGCGGAATGGCGACGCCGTTGGTCTCGTTGTAGAGCGACACGTTCCCGCTCACGACCGGGAAGTCCAGGTCGCGGCAGGCCTCGGCCATACCGTCGATGGCGCGCACGATCTGGCCCATGATCTCGGGGCGTTGCGGGTTGCCGAAGTTCAGGTTGTCGGTGATGGCGATGGGCCGCGCGCCCACGGCGGTCAGGTTGCGCCAGGCTTCGGCCACCGCCTGCTTGCCGCCCTGGTAAGGGTCGTTCTGGACATAGCGGGGGGTGCAGTCCGAGGTGACGGCCAGGCCCTTGTCGGTGCCGTGGACCCGCACCACGCCCGCGTCGGCACCAGTCGCCGAGTCCTGGAGCGTATCGGCCATGACGTGGCGGTCGTACTGCTCCCAGATCCAGCGCTTGGAGGCCATGTCGGGGCAAGTCAGGACCTTCAGCACCGCGTCTTCCCAGACCTCGGGCGCGGGGACGTCGGCGGGGTTCAGGCAGGGGTGCAGTTCCGGCTGGACCCAGGGACGGTCATAGAGCGGCGCATCGTCGAACAGGGGGGCCAGCGGCACGTCGCAGACGACCTCGCCGTGGTGGTTCAGGACAAGACGGCCGGTGTTGGTCGTGCGGCCGATGACGGCGGCGTCCAGCCCCCACTTGGCGAAGATGCGATAGCCATCGTCCTCGCGCCCGGGCTTCAGCACCGCCAGCATGCGCTCCTGGCTTTCGGACAGCATCATCTCATAGGCCGTCATGCCCTCTTCGCGCTGGGGCACCTTGTCCATGTCCAGCTCGATGCCGACGCCGCCCTTGCCTGCCATCTCGACCGACGATGACGTCAGGCCGGCCGCGCCCATGTCCTGGATGGCGGCCACGGCGCCGGACGCCATCAACTCCAGCGTCGCCTCGATCAGCAGCTTCTCGGCGAAGGGGTCGCCGACCTGAACGGTCGGGCGCTTGGCCTCTGACTCGTCGTCGAACTCGGCAGACGACATGGTCGCGCCATGGATGCCGTCGCGGCCGGTCTTGGAGCCGAAATAGACGACCGACATGCCCGCGCCGGGCGCGGCCGAGTAGAAGATGGCGTCGGACTTCGCCAAGCCCACGCACATGGCGTTCACCAGGATGTTGCCGTTGTAGCCCCGGTGGAAGTTCGTCTCGCCCGCCACGGTCGGCACGCCAACGCAGTTGCCGTAGCCGCCGATGCCCGAGACCACGCCCTTGACCAGCCGCTTCGTCTTTTCATGCCCGACGTCGCCGAAGCGCAGAGCGTTCAGCAGGGCGACGGGCCGCGCGCCCATGGTGAAGACGTCGCGCATGATGCCGCCCACGCCGGTGGCCGCGCCCTGGTAGGGTTCGATGAAGGAGGGGTGGTTGTGGCTCTCCATCTTGAAGATGCAGGCATCGCCGTCGTCGATGTCGATGACGCCCGCGTTCTCGCCGGGTCCGCAGATGACGCGGGGGCCCTTGGTCGGGAACTTGCCGAGGTGGATCTTGGAGGACTTGTACGAGCAGTGCTCGGACCACATCACCGAGAAGACGCCCAGCTCGACCCGATTGGGCTCGCGGCCCAGCCGGTCCAGGATCACTTGATACTCATTGGGGGCCAGACCCCATTCGACGGCGAGTTCGGCGGGAGTCTTCTGGGGCGCGCTCATGGAGGCGGCTTCTAGCAGAACCGCCCCGGATGTCAGCCCGGCTTTGCCTTCAGGACGCTTGGCCGCCCAACCCGGCCGCCGCGTTGAGCCGGGCGTAGGCGCTCAAGGCCTGGCCCCGCGCGGCGGCTTCCTCGGCGCGAGCATCGGCCGCGGCGCGCTGGGCGGTCAGGACCTCCAGAAACGGCGAGACGCCGCCCCGGTAGCGCTGGTTCGCCAGCCGGGTCTGGTCGTCGGCTGCGGCGACCGCTTCGGCCAGTGTCGCTGCGCGGGCCTCGGCTGACGCGAGGGCGACCAGCGCCCGCTCGACCTCGGAAAGGGCATCGACGGCGGCCTGACGATAGGCGATCTCGGCCTGGGTCCGGCGGGCGTCGGCGGCGTCGCGGGCGCTCTCCAGCCGGCCGAAGCTGAACAGGGGCGCCGTCAGCCCGCCGGCGATCTGGTTGAGGAAGCCGGAGGCCGTGAAGGGTGTCTCCGGATCAAGCTCTTGTCCGCCCAGGGCGGCGCTCAGCGACAACGTCGGCCAGAAGTCGCGTCGGGCGGCGCGGGCATCGGCTCCGGCGGCCCAGAGCTGAAGCTCGGCGACGCGCAGGTCCGGGCGTCGGGCGAGGACGGCAGCGGGGGCAGAGAGGGCCCGGACCGGCGGAGTAGTTTGGGCGACGGTGATCGCCTGGGTCAGGGTCGGTGTCAGGGCACCGGGAGCAAGGCCGAGCAGGGCCTCAAGTCCCAGCCGCGCCTCTTCGGCCGCCTGCCGCGCCGCAATGGGCCGGGCACGGGCCGAGGCGAGGGCAGCACGGGCGGACGCGGCGTCGAGACCGGAGGTTAGACCCGCCCGTTCACGGGCGTCTGCGAGCGAAAGCGACTCCTCAAGCGCCGTGACGGCCTGATCGCCGGCGAAGGCGCGGGCCTCGGCTTCTCGGTAGGCGGCGTAAAGCTGGACGGCGGTGGAGCGGGCTGTAAGCCGGGCGGCCTCGACCCGGGCGGACTCGGCCTCGGTGCGCAGGCGCTGGGACTCCGCCCGGGTGCGGACGGCACCGTTCAGGTCGGGGTTGAGGCTGAACGACACCAGGGCCTGAAAGGTCTCCTGATCCAGATCATCGGCGGATTGCCGCTCGCCGGTCGCTTGTCCGCCGATCTCGGGGCGGAGCGCCGCGCGGGCAGAGCCGAGGCGCGCGCGCGCCTCGAACAGCCGGGCCTCGGCGAGGCGGACGTCGGAGGCCTCGTCGGCCTGTTCGACGACGCCGTCGAGCACCGGGTCACCGATGGCGGTCCACCAGCGGTCGGTCGTCGGATCGGCGGCGGGCAGCGCCGCGACGTCCCAGGCGGCAGGGGCAGCGAGGGCCGACGCCGGCGGCGTGAGGTCGGTCGCGCAGGCCGACAGCAGCACGCCTGCCGTCGTGATCAGCAAGGCCTGGCGGATCATCGTGCGGGCTCCGTCGGGCGGGCCGCCTGCTGGGTGGCCGAGGGCGCAGCCTCGACGAAGACGTCCATGCGCTGGCCCAGGTAGGCCGGTGCGCTCTCCGGGTCGAAGGCGAAGAGCACTTCCACGACACGGGTGTCCACGCGTTCGGAGCCCCCGGACAGGGCGCGCTTTTCCACCACCTGCGGCTCGATGCGGACCAGGGTCAGCGGGATGCGGCGGTTGGCCTGTCCGCGAAGCGTCCCGTAGGCGCGCCCGGTGCGGGTCAGGCGTCCGGCGTCAGCCTCGTCGAACTCGGCGCGGACATGCAGGCGGGCGTCCTCGCCCATGGCGATCAGCGGCTGTGCGGTCGGGCCAGCCGGGGCGTATTCGCCCGGTCGGACATCGACGCGGAAGACCCGCCCGGCGATGGGAGCCGCGACCGTCAGCCGGTCCAGATCGACCCGGCGGGCCTGGGCCTGGGCCCGGGCGGCGGCCGCGGAGGCCCGGGCCTGTGCGGCGGCGGCTTCGGCTCGGCGGACGGCGAAGCGGCGGCGCTCCAACTCGTCGCCGGACAGGGCCCGCGGGTCATCGATTGCCTCGAACAGCGACAGCCGCTGACGCTCGTCGGCCAGCGCCACCTCCGCCTGACGCGCGGCGGCCTCGGCGGAGGCCGCGTCGGCGACAGCCGTGGCAACTGCGGCCTCGGCTGCGCGGGCGTCGAGGCGGAACAGGGGCTGGCCCTGGGACACGCGGTCGCCGGGCTGGACCAGCACGCTGCGGATCACACCGGGCACCTCGGTCGCGACCGCGATCAGTTCGGACTGGGGCTCGATGATGCCCACCCCGGCCACGGTCGAGGCATAGGCGGCGGTCGGCGGCGTCGCAGGCGGGTCGGCGCGGGTGCGCTCGGGTCGGATCACGGCGCTGATGGCGAAGATCAGGCACCCGCCGGCAACGGCGGGCAGGATCAGGCGCTGGATCTGTTGGCGGCGGCTAGTGGGCATGGTTCCCCTCCGGGAGTGTTCCAAGGCGGCTGTCTCCGACGATCCGGCCGTCTTCCATGGCGACGATCCGGTCGGCGTAGCGGTAGATGCGGTTGTCGTGGGTCACGACCAGGACGGCGCGGCCGGGGCCGGCGGCGGCCTCCTTCAGCAGCTCCATGACCTGGCGACCGGTCTCGGCGTCGAGCGCGGCGGTGGGCTCATCGCAGACGACCAGATCCGGCTCGTGAACGATGGCACGGGCGATGGCGACGCGCTGCTGCTGACCGCCCGAGAGCATGCGCGGCAGCTTGTCGGCGTGGGGGCCCATGCCCAGCGTCTCGAGCACGGCGCGCGCCTTTTCGGCAGCAGCCTTCAGCGGCATGCCGTCGGCAACGAGCGCCATGGCCGCGTTTTCGGCGGCGGTGAGCGCAGGCAGCAGGTTGTACTGCTGGAAGATAAAGCCGATGCGGCGGCGGCGCAGGATGACCTTCTCGGAATCCTTCATCCGGGTGATGACATTGCCCATCACCTCGACCTCGCCGCCTGTGGGCTTGAGCGTGCCCGACAGGATCGACAGCAGGGTGGTCTTGCCGCAACCGGAGGGGCCGACCAGCATGGTCAGTTCGCCGGAGGCGACCTCCAGATCCACGTCGAACAGGACCTGGGTCTTCAGGCCATTCGATCCGAAGGCCATTTCGATATCGCGGGCGATCACGGCGTTCATGGCGATCAACCCCGGAAGACGATGGCGGGATCGACGCGGAACACCTTGGTCAGGCTGCCCAGCACCGAGATCAGGATGATGAGGAAGACCACCACGCCGGTGCCGACCAGCACCTGCCAGGGCAGGTAGAAGTCCTCCAGCGCCGCTCCGCCCCGCACGACGGTGAAGAACAGGGCCGCGCCGCCCATGCCGAGCCCGTAGCCCATCAGTCCGACGACGGCGGCCTGCAGGAGGACCATGCCGGTGATCTGGCCATTGGTCGCGCCGATGGCTTTCAGCGCTCCGAACTGGCGCAGGTTCTCGATGACGAACAGGTAGAAGGTCTGGGCCGTCACCGCTGCGCCCACGACGAAGCCCAGCATGACGGTGATGCCGAAGTTCACGGGGATGCCGGTGCGGGTCAGGTAATACTGGACGCTTCTCCAGGCGAACTGGTCCCAGGTCAGGGCCTGCAAGCCCGTCTGGGCCGTGATGCGCTCGGCCAGGGCAGCGGGGTCCTGGCCTTCGCCGGCGCGGACCAGCACGAAGGACAGCTTGTTGCGCGCCGGAGGGGTCAGACGAAGCGCCTCGGAGTAGCGGACATAGGCGATCGGGAAGGTGATGAAGGGCGGCGACGCATCGGCGATGCCGGTCACGACCACGCGCCGGTCATTGATCTCGGCTTCGGTCCCGACCTTGGTCAGGGGATCGGCGTCGGGCCAGATCAGGCTGGCGCCCTCCTTGTCGAAGACGATGCCGCCGGGCTGGCGAAGCGCTTCCAGGTCGCCCGCCAGCCAGTCGCGCGGCGCACCGACCAGGGTCTCGTCGTCCACGCCGACCAGGCTGACCTGATTGATCAGACCGTCCTGGGTGCGGAAGATTGCCTGGCCCTTGTAGAGAGGCGCGGCCCACTCGACGCCCTCGACCGAGCGCACCCGGCCGAGTGCGGCATCGGGGAGGGGTTCGACCTCGTCGACGTAGCGGACCCGGGTGTCCATGACCCAGATATCGGCCTCGCGCACGTCCAGCACCTGATTGGCAGTGCGGGTCATCAGGCCGATGAAGATCGAGACCTGCTGGCTCATCAGCAGGGTGGCGAAGGCCACCCCGAACACCAGCGCCAGATACTTGGCGCTATCGCCGAGCAGCATTTTGAGCGCGACAGATCGCATCCTCGGAATCCTGTGATCCGTGGTTGGGGTTGCGCCAGGACTGGCGCGTCGGGGTAAGCTGAGGTACTGTTCGAATAACAATACTGATCGGTTCAGTATGTCAAGTGACGGTGCGATGACGTTCGCCGAACCCACGATCCGCCGCGGCCGCCCCCGGGACACGGCCAAGGACGAGGCGATCCTGCTGGCCGCAGGCGACCTGTTCATGGAGCATGGCTATGAGGCCGTGAGCGTGGACGCCGTGGCCCAGAAGGCGGCCGTGTCGAAGGCGACGATCTATGCCCGTTATGCCGACAAGGAGGCCCTGTTCCGCGCCGTGCTGACGCATGAGTGCGAGCGGGTGGTGGCGCCGTCCAGCTTTGTTCCCGACCCCGATCAGTCCCTGCGCGACGTGTTGATCCTGCTGGCGGAGCGGTTCCTGGGACTGGTGACCGGTGAAAAGGCCGTGGGCATGCATCGCGTGCTGGTGGCCGAAAGCGTGCGAGCCCCCAGGGTGTCGGAGCTGTTCTACGAGACCGCTGTCGAGACGATGAAGAACCGTTTTGCCGACTGGCTGAGGGCCCAGACGGAGGCCGGTCGGCTGGCCGTGCGCGATCCGGCCGGGGCGGCGTGGCGGTTTCTGGGAGCCGTCAAAGGCGAGGCGCATCTGCGCGCTGCGCTGGGCCTGCCGCCCGTGCCACCGGACCGGCTCCGCACCCACATCGAGGCCTGCGCCGACGAGTTCATCCGCGCCCACGCCCCCTGAAGAGCGCCGCTCTGCCAGCCGCGAAGACCGCGCACGTTAAGTGCTTTTCATGAAATGAGACTTGACGGACAGGGCGACGCTCGGGTCTTACGTTATTTCGTAACATTCTTGAGGACGCCCTCCCATGAAGCCCTCGCGCCCCGTGCTTGCCCGCTCCATCCTGATGGCCTCTGCAGCCGTAGCGTCGCTGTCGGCCATGCCGGCGTTTGCCCAGTCGGGTCAGGATCCGGCCACGGAGCTGGACGACATCATCGTCACGGGCGCTCCGTTCGGCATCAGCCAGAGCGCCTCGGTCATCGCGACGACGGTGCTGGACGAGGAAGCCCTGGCGACCGCGCCGGCCGCCACGCTGGGGGATCTTCTGGCCGGCACGCCGGGCCTGCGGTCCAGCTCCTTTGCACCGGGCGCGACGCGGCCGGTCATTCGCGGCCTGACCGGGCCGCGCGTGCAGGTCCTGACCAACGGCATCGGCCTTATCGACGCCTCCTCGGTGTCGCCGGACCACCAGGTCGCGGCGGATCCAGCTGAAGCCACCCGGATCGAGATCGTGCGCGGCCCATCGACCCTCGTCTATGGCGGCTCGGCCATCGGCGGTGTCGTGAACGTGCTGGACGGCCGGATTCCCGACGCCGTGCCTGAAGGCGGGCTCGAGGGGCAGTTGGTCGCCCAGAGCTCGACGGTCGACGAAGGCACCTCGTTCGGCGGCCGGGCGAACATCGCGTTCGGCAGCTTCGTGCTGCATCTGGATGCGGTGACCAAGGAGGCTGACGACTACGAGATTCCGTCCTCGCCCATCTCACGCGCCCTGGCGGACGCCGAAGGCATCGCCCGCGAAGATACCGGCACGGTGCCCGGCAGCTTCTCCGAACTGGATGCCTGGGGGATCGGCGGCTCCTTCATTGGTGAAGCGGGCTTCGCCGGCGTCTCCTACAAGGAAACCGACAGCACCTACGGCGTCGTGGCCGAGGAAGGCGTCTTCATCGAACTCGAGCAGCAGCGCTTTGACGCGCGTGGCGAGCTGCGGTTCGACACCGGCCCCTTCCGGGCCCTGCGCGGGGCGTTTGGCCAGGCTGACTATACCCACACCGAGTTCGAGGACGTCGGCGAGCCCGGTACGGTGTTCGAATCCGATGGCTGGGAAGCCCGCGCTGACCTGATCCAGCGCGACCGCGACGGCTGGAATGGCGCGATCGGTGTCCAGGCCCTGTCGCGCGACCTGTCGGCCATCGGCGACGAAGCCTACATCCCCGCCAGCACCACCGATGAGGCGGGCGTCTATGCGGTCCAGCGCTGGGACCGCGACGGCTACGGCTTCGAAGGTGGCCTGCGCTACGACCGCCGCACGGTGTCGGCGACGCTGATCGGCGGCGCGACCGAGCTGGAGCGCGAGTACGACAACTGGTCGGCGTCCGGCGCGGTCTTCTTCCGCCCCTCTGACGGCGTGTTCGTTGGTCTGAGCCTGGCCCGAAATGAACGCGCCCCGTCCGAGACGGAGCTCTTCGCCGACGGCTTGCACATCGCTACCGGCGTGTTTGAGCTGGGCGACACGACGCTGGACACGGAATCGGTGACGACGCTGGAAGGCACGCTGCACTATGACGGCGGAGCGCTACGCGGCGACCTCCACGTTTACGCCTCGCGCTATGACGGCTTCATTGACCTGAGGGACAGCGGGGTCGCCATCGGCATCGATGAGGACGGCGTCGTCGAGTTCTTCCCCCTGTTCAGCTATGTCCAGACCGATGCGGATTTCCGCGGGTTCGAGGCCGAGCTCGCCTATGACATCTGGGCCGAGGGTGACCGGGCGGTGACGCTTGAGGGTGCCGTCGACTATGTCGACGCCGAAACAGATCTTGGCCCTGCGTCGCGGATTCCGCCGCTGTCGCTGACGGGCCGGGTCCAATACGCCTCGGGGCCTTTGGACCTCGGCCTGGAGGTCCGCCACATGGCCGAGCAGGACGAAGTGGCCGAGTTCGAGCTGCCGACCGAGAGCTACACCATGATCAATCTGTCGGGGGCCTGGCGGCCCTTCGCGGACGAGGGCGTGACCGTCTTTGCCGAAGCTCGCAACCTGACCGACACCGAGGCGCGCGAGCATGTCAGCTTCCTGAAGGACATCGCGCCGTTGCCGGGCCGGAACCTGCGCGTCGGGATCGCCTATCGCTTCTGATCCCGAAGGGGCGGCCCCCTGTCAGTCGTTGTTCGGCTGGAAGAGGGCCATCCTGTTGCCCTCGGTGTCCTCAAGTTCAGCCACCCGACCGGCGGGCACGCTCTTGATCGGATAGAGGATGGCAGCCCCCTCGGCCTGTCCACGATGTACGGTGGCCTCGATGTCGGTGACCGTGAAGTAGACGAGAGCCCCGCTCCTGGAGGGAAGGTAGACGTCGCCCCTGGCCAGAGCGCCGGTCGCCCCGGCGGCGCCCTCGATCCATGGAAACAGCGCCATCTCGTAGCCATCGACGATCTGGCGCTCCAGAACGACGTCCAGTACCCGCTCGTAGAAGGCCTGCGCCCGGTCGAGGTCACGGACCGGGATCTCGAAGTAGGCG
>JADCBH010000322.1 GCA_020253595.1 Brevundimonas sp. | reverse complement strand
CGATGAAGGCTGCATTCTCAAGGATGGCCCCGACCGCAAACGGGACCAGAAGCGCTGTGGCAGTCAAGGTTGCCCGGACGGCCGCCCGGACGATGAAAAGGCGCGAGGATGAGCGCGCTGTGCTCTGCAAGGCTGCCAGTCGACCTGCCTCGCGCTCGCCCGACCAAAGGTCGTGAAGCAGAACGATCAGAACGAGAGGCGCGAGATAGACCGCAACAAATGCGAGGTCGAACCGTCCCGGCAGCGTCAGCTCTGGATTGGTCTGTTCGTTCTCATAGATCTGCGCCTCAAGCGCGAGCGCACGCACCCGAAGCACCGAAGGGGCGATATCGCGTTGACCGAGCGCGGCAAAGGCCAGGGAGGACGGCGCGTCCCACGTTGGGAAGAAGGCGTTGTATGCAAAGGTTCCCGCATCTGCTGCGTAGCCGACCAACGCCTGATCTTCAGCCTTCTGCAGTTCCAGCACGCGAGCGATCGAGGCGCGGTCGCGTGAAACCTCGGCCAAACCGAAGGCCACAGCCACCGAGGCGAGCACAGCCAGCACGGCAATTGCCGCGAGCGCAGCGCGCGATCGGCTGAGGAACCAGATTTCGCGGACAAGGGCCCTCATTGAGCATCCTCCTGCAGTCGGCGGGCGGACAGCGCAACGAGTCCCAGTGCAGCGAGCAACCAGCCGAAGAGCACGGCGAGGCCGGGTGCCATGGCTGTCACCCGTTCTTGCGGGGTGGCGGGACGGAAGCGGAAGTCGGGCATGTGCGCCCAGTTGTCGGCAGTCACCCGGGTTCGAAGCTCGGCGCCTGCGTCGCGGCTGCGTCCGGCGTCGTCCTCTGCACGAACCTCGTCCGCATGAAGCCGATTCAGACGCTGGATCAGGTCGAAGCGGAACGCCTCCGCCTGCTCCAGGAACCGCACGTGGTTCTCGAGATCCGTGGCAGCGCCCGCCATGGATGATTGCCTGACCGCCAGCGCTGGACTGAGCACGGAGGCGAACTGCATCCAGCGCGACTGCTCGCGCTGCCGTTCAGCAGTGCGCTCGGCATAGCGGGTGAAAAGCCCGGACGTCAGCGCTTCGCCTTCGGCAGAGACCAGCCCACGGTAGTTCACCGGAAGATCTTCGACTCGATCAACACCATACTGAGCCAGGGTGCGCGCGCGGAAAGCTGCGAAAAAGGGATCATCCGGATTGTGGCTGTCGCCGATCTGGCGGGCCTCCTGAGCCAGGAGAAGGTCCGTCTCTACACGGATCGGCGTTTGCTCTGCTCTGGCTGCAAAAGCTGCTGCGCCGCGTGGAACAAGCACAACCGCGACGGACCAGACAGCGACAAGGGCAATCAGGGCCCCTCGGCTGCTGCGCGACAGGGCTGAAACCGCGACGACGATAAGGACCCAGATCGCAAGGTAGGTGAAGTATGCCAAGGCGATGAGCCCGGCAGACGTTGCTTCTGCCGGAGCAGATGCACCGGCGATGGTGAGCGCGATCATGGCTGGGGCAAGTGCAACAAGCGCCACGCCTCCGAGCGCAATCGCCTTTCCGCCCAGGACCTGGGTTGGCCTGGCGCCGTGCAGCCAGAGCTGACGGAGCGCTCCGGTCTCCCTCTCCCGCGTGACCGTGGAGAAGCCCAGGAAGATGAGAAGCAAGGGTGCCAGCGCCTGCAGGACGAAAGCTGGCGTAAGCTGCCCAAACCGGATCAGCCCGGATGACTCGCGCATGGCTCCGAATGTTGCAGAGTTCTGACGGTGCCCTTCCAGGAAAAGTGTCGTCCCGGTGAAGGGATCGACGCCGGGTTCGAAGGCGGCGAGCGGGCTGACCGGGCGGTGAACATAGGTGCCGGAGTGAACGACGCGGTGAGGGTGCCGGTCCGGCTGTCGCTCGAACGCCTGGTCTGACGCGGCCTGGCTCTCCAGGCGAGCAGTCATCTCGCGAGCAGAATGGGCCGCCGCCGTGGCCGCCGCCACTGCGGACAAAAGAATAAGGGCGATCACCCCAATCCAGGCAGCGCGGGTCCGCGCCATAAGGCGAAGCTCTTCCGCCGCAATCCGAAACATCCGGTTCACGCCGTGCCGACCCCTGCATAGCCTCTGTGCAGGGCCTGTACGTCAAAGCGCTGCGGACCCTCTTGCGCCGACCACTCCTGCGCGATGCGTCCATCCCGCAGGACACCAATCTTATCGGCGGTATCTGCGGCACCGAACAGGTCGTGCGTGACCATGAGAACCGCCACATTGCGGCTTCTCAGATCAAGGATCAGGTCATGAAAGTCCTGCGCGGCCGAGGGGTCCAGACCCGACGTGGGTTCGTCCAACAGGAGCACGGGCGTGCGACGAAGCAACGACAGGGCAATGGCGGTCTTCTGCCTCATGCCCTTCGAGAAGCCACCCACCCGACGATTCCGTGCACCCGGATCGAGCTTTACGGCATCGAATGCCTCGTTCAGTTCGGCCGAGCTGCGCTTCTCTCCCGAGAGATCGAGGAAGTAGCGAACATTCTCGACCGCAGTCAGGTGATCGTAGAGCGCCACATTCTCAGGCAGATAGGCGGCTACCCGGCGGACCGCGTCCGGCACAGCGCCGGGATCCTTGCCATCGACCTCGATCGTTCCACCAGCACGGGCGAGCAGTCCCAAAGCTGCGAACAGCGTCGTCGATTTTCCCGTGCCGTTGCCACCGAGCAGGGCATAGATTTCGCCAGGCGCGACCGACAGAGACAGTCCGTCCACCACCCGGCGGCCCGCGCGGATCACAACGAGATCTCGCACGTCCAAGCCTGAATTCGACATCAGGTCACTCCCTAGAAGCGATAGCGAACAGCGATGGAGGCCGTCCTGGGCGCACCCGGCTGAAGCCAAAGGCGTGAATAGGAGTTGGCGTACCACGTCTCGTCGAAGGCGTTGTTAAGGAACCCGGACAGTTCAACCGACTCCGACAGTTGCCAGCTCGCAAACAGTCGCACGAGGGTATGGTCTGGCAACTCGAAAGCGGTACCGGTCTCGCCGAGGCGTTCGCTGACATACTGAATGCCGCCACCAAGAACGAGCGGCCGTCCCACCATCTGAAACACCTTTGACAGCTGCAGGCTGGCGCTGTGCTCGGGTATGTTGATGAGGCGGTCGCCGGGCCGGATCACCAAGCCAGTCCCCGCATCGATCACCTCGCGCGCGACCTCGGCATCGGTCCAGGCGTAGGAGGCCCACACATCCAGTCCCCCGGGCAAGCGTCCTTGAAGGTCAGCCTCCAAGCCTCGGCTTTCCGCCTCGCCAATGGCAAGCGAGAAGCCTGCGTTTCTTGGGTCCGACGCAAGGACATTGGACTTCTCTAGCGAGAACAGAGCAAAGGTCCCGACAAGGTCAGCCCACGCCACCTTCACTCCGATTTCTGTCGACAGGGACTCTTCCGGTGCGAAGGGATTTCCGGCTGCGTCCGCGCCGAAGTTCTGTCGGAAGCCCTCGCCGTAGGCGGCGTAGAGAGACGTCTCTGGCGACAGGTGGAACACCGCGCCGATCTGTGGGCTGAACCGGCTGTCCTCGAAGACCGTGACGGCGCCCGTTGCCCGGTTTGTGCCGGTCTGCTCGAAGTCGTCAAAACGACCGCCGATCCGAATCTCGAAGCGGTCACCGAAGCGAATCTGGTCCTGGACGTAGATGCCCCAGGCGCGCTGCTCGTCCAGACGGTTGGTCTGCACTGGAGGCGTCGGCGGAGCGAAACGTCCGTAGACCGGTGCAAACACGTCGATTGTATAGCCCTGCTGTTCCGAGGGGTTGGAGCTCAATGCCGGAGGGCGGAAGCGCAGGAAGAATTGGCTGTTGTCGAAAGCATCCCAGTCGGCCCCGACGAGCAGGCGGTGGAGGCCCCCGAACGCTTCGAAGCGTCCTGAGAGCTCAGCGCGGACCACTGTGTGCTCCCCTTCATAGTCGCGGAAGCGATACTGGCGCGACAGTGTCCGGCCATCAACGAACAGGCGCTGACGCCCTGCCGCCAACTCGGGTTCGCTGGAAAAGCCTTCCAGGTCTGTGTCGCGAAAACCCGCCCCAACCAGCAGGCTCCAGTCAGCAGAGAAGTCATGCTGCAGTTGGAGTTGATGCCCGAGAGCATCGGCCTGCAGAGGCCCGTCCCCGGGCTCGCCCAGGAAACGGGTCCTCGGCAACGCATCAAGGCGGCCGCCGATCGATGGGACGCCCCGGTCGAAGGGAACCTTCTGTGTCGTCGCCTCGAGTTCGTAAAGGAGGGAAGTGCGTTCGCTCAGGCGCGCAAAAATGGACGGATAGAAGCCTTGCCGTTCGCTTTCGACGGTATCGCGGAAACTCCCGGCATCTTCGTAGAAGCCTACGATCCGAGCTGCGACCCGATCCCCTGCGACAGGCCCGGTCCAATCGACTTCGGTGCGATAGAGTTCGTACTCGCCAATCCGCAGTGAAAGGGAGCCTGCAGCATCAAAGCTGGGTCGCTTGGTCACCAGATTGATGCTGCCGCCGGGTTCTCCCCGGCCGAACAAGGCCGCGTTTGGGCCCTTCAGGATCTCGATCCTCTCGATCCCGGCGGCGTCGCGGGGCCCTGCGAAACCTCGGCCCGCATTGAAGCCGTTCACGAGATAGCCGCTCGGCAGGTTCTCGTCGCCGGCAAAGCCGCGCACTGCATAACTGTCCCAAAGGCCGCCAAAGTTGTTCTGACGGGCGACTGACGCCGAAAGATCCAGCGCATCGGATAAGCGGGTGATGCCTGCAAGCTCCAGCGTCTCGGAGGAGATGACAGTGATCGACTGGGGGACATCTTCGAGCGGGACACCCGCGCGATAGGCTTGGCGCTGGCCCGTGACGACCACTTCGTCGACTGTGGCCTCGCGTAAATCCTGTGCCAGTGCTGCGCCAGGCGAGCTCAGGAAGGTCGTTCCCAGAACGGTCGCCAACCACCAGTGTTTGGTTGTCATTGTGTGCCCCTCATTGCCGATCGCGGAGCTTGTTACAAGATAACGTAGCCAATTCAACCCGTCAGGGTGAGGCGTGCATGCCCAGGGCCCTTGCAATCTGCGCTCCACCTTTTCTCGGGAACGGTGCCATCGGCCTGGCACAACTTCATCTCCGGAAAGTGACCCCTGGCAGAGGAGATTGGTCCCGACGCAAGCGTCCGCCCGGTTGGCCGCTACGCAGCCGCAACTCGAGGGCCGTTTCTTTCCTGCCGTTGGCATACAGGTTGAGCGCAGCGACCTGCAATCGATTGTTGCAATCGATTGCATCATGACGTATTGCTCCACTACCGGACACGATCCAAGAGGTCTGGGATATGGGGAGGATACAATGAACCGGACTGGAACCGTTTCTGCGGCTGCCTTGCTGGCCGCGCTCAGCACCGCTGCCTATGCTCAAAGCGCCCCGAGCGCGCCGCTTGACCAGGAAGCCACGACGGTTGATGAAATCGTCGTCACAGCTGTCGCGGGTTCCAGCACGACGCTTCGTTCCAGCGTCTCTGTGACCACCTTGAATGCCGAAGCCGTAGAGGACCTGGCTTCACGGTCGACCGCCGAGATCTTCCGCAGCATCCCCGGGATTCGATCAGAGTCCTCCGGCGGTGAGGGCAATGCGAACATCGCTGTACGCGGCATTCCGATTTCTACGGGGGGTGCCAAGTTCCTTCAGATTCAGGAGGATGGCCTGCCCATCCTCGAGTTCGGGGACATCGCCTTCGGCAACGCGGACATCTTCACGCGGTACGACTCGACGATCGCCCGCGTGCAGGCAGTCCGGGGTGGCTCGGCCTCAACCTTCGCATCAAACTCGCCGGGCGGCGTCATCAACCTGATTACCGCAACCGGTGCTCAGGAGGGCGGTTCGGTCGTCCTGACCCGCGGACTCGACTTCGATACGACGCGTGGTGATTTCCAGTATGGCGGTCGGATCTCGGACAACCTTTTCGGCTCGATCGGTGGCTTCTACCGCTCGGGTGAGGGCGCGCGCGACGCGGGCTACACCGCCGAAAGCGGGGGCCAGATCCGCGCGTCGCTGACCCGCGAGTTCGCCAACGGCTATGTGCGATTGAGCGCGAAGTATCTCAACGACCGCGCCATCGGCTACCTGCCGTCGCCGATCCAGGTGACCGGGACCAACAGCGATCCGAACTGGGGTCCTCTGCCGGGTTACGACGCCTCGTCCCAGACACTGCATTCCGCATTGTTCCAGGTCAGTCCCGGGCTTGACGGTGCGAATGGCCCGCGCGTGTCGGACATCAAGGACGGCATGCACCCCGAGGTCCTGTCTGCTGGCGTCGAGGCAAGCTCTGACGTGGGTTCTGGCTGGACGCTGACCAATCGGTTCCGCGTCGCTTCGGCCTCGGGTCGGTTCGTGTCGCCCTTTACCGCCGGCACGGGATCGCCGTCGGCCATCGCGGCCGGCATCGGCGGTGCCGGATCGACGGCGCGCTATGCCAACGGGGCCAACACCGGCCAGCTGGTTCCGGCCAATGCGAACGGCAATGGGCTGGTTGCCCAGATCGTGCTGTTCGATACCGAGATCAACGACTTCGGCAACATGGCCAATGATCTCAAGCTGGAGCGTGAGTTCGAGGTCGGCGGCGGTACCCTGCGGACCACGTTCGGCTACTATCGGTCGACCCAGAGCATCGACATGGACTGGCTCTGGAACTCCTTCCTGCTGGAGGTGAAGGGCGACAACGCCGCCTTGGTCGACGTGTTCAATGCGGGCGGGGTCAAGCAAACCCAGAACGGCCTCGTCGGCTATGGCGCGACGTTCTTCGGAAACTGCTGCCGCCGGTCCTACGACACCGACTATACGATCGATGCGCCATACGCGGCCCTCAGCTGGGAGAGCGGCGACCTGATCGTCGACGGCTCGATCCGCTTCGACAACGGACAGGCGACTGGCAGCTTCGCCGACGGCATCGTGACGACCCAGGACATCTCGGGTGACGGAGTCATCCAGCGGCCGGAAACCCTGGTGACCCAGATCGACTTCGCCAACCGGAAGCCCGTCGATTACGAGTGGGACTACGTCTCCTATTCTGTCGGCGCCAACTACCGGATCAACGCGGACACTTCCGTATTCGGTCGGATCAGCCGCGGTGGGCGTGCCAACGCCGACCGTCTGCTGTTCGGGCCCGCCATCCTGGCATCAGGGGCCATCCGCAACAGCGACGCAGCCGTCGATATGGTCGATCAGTATGAGGCCGGCGTCCGCTACCGGAACGGCCCGGTCCAGATCTTCGCGACGGCCTTCCTGGCCAAGACCGAAGAGACGAACTTTGAGGCCACCAGTCAGACCTTCACCGACGCAGAGTACGAGTCCAGGGGGCTCGAGGTCGAAGCTTTCTACCAGCTGGGCGATTTCGATTTCTCCGGTGGGGTCACCTACACCAACGCGGAAATCACGGCGGACCGGCTGAACCCGGCCAACATCGGGAACACGCCGCGTCGGCAGGCGG
>JADCBH010000321.1 GCA_020253595.1 Brevundimonas sp. | reverse complement strand
GCCCTGACCTGGATCGACTGCATGGGGCGTCGCTGAGGCCGCGTCGAAAACGTCACCCGCGACCTTAGTAGACCGCGCCGTCGGTTGCGCCATGTTGCGTTTCGGCGTCGAACTCGACGCTCGTCTGGGCGATCCGCTCCATTTCAGACGCTGCAAAAACCTGAGCTTCCTCGCAAGTCGGGGCTGCCCTCATCACCTCGCGAAGCCTGTCGGCACCTTCGACGGCGATCTGCCGGTGACGGCTCTCGTGGTTGACCACACGGGCGAAATAGCGATCCCACTCGGCGCGTTCACGAACGCTAATCTGATCCCGCGTCATCAGCTCCGGCAAAACGACCAGAACGGTATAGCGAACCTCGATGGTCTCCGGCCGGCACTGGCCATCGGCAAAGGGGGCAGCACCAAACTCATAGCGCCAGAAGGTCAAGGCATCATGTTGCTCACCCTCTGCGTTGGCCGGGCTCTTCTCGCTCATGGATGCCCGAATCGAACGTCGATCTCGACCGCTTACCGGATAGCTCAGGACCGTGGTGTCAGGCAGGGTCGAGATGGCTGAGGCTGCCTCCAGAACGGCGGCGGACGCAGGCTGAAAGTCGCTCAGCTGCGGCGGTAGCCCAGCTTGCGACAACAGTGCCGACACCAACACAGTCGAGACGTTCATGCGGAGACCTTCACTGGGGCATTGGGTCGGACTGCAGCCTAGAGTGAGAGCACACGGTTCGCCAGCATAGCTGTCGCTCAACCAGCTTCGGCGCGTTCCAGCAGCCGAAGCGTGGCATGAACGGCATCGGTCATGGCGTCGGCGAAGGCCGACCAATCGCCGGTCCGGCTGAGATGCCGAAGGGCCAGGTTGGTGCGGAGCAGGTCGGCGTGAAACACCGGAGCCAAAGGCAGCACCGGTGCCTTTAAGTCGGCAATGTTGGCAAGGACGCCCTGGAATAGAGCGCGCGCAAGACGGCCGTTTCCATCTTCGAAGGGGTGGGTCAGCAACGTGTCAGCAAAGACCACGCTCGCGACCATTAGGGGATGCACCTGCAGGGTCGCCGTCGCTCTCAGCCGTTGACTCCATTCCGGAATTGTCTCGGGCTTGGGATACTGAACTGCATCGCCAGCCGGACCGGGTTTAGACCAGCAGTCGCCCTTTCGTCGCCTGGCCGGGGCACCGAGAAGGGCCGAAGCAAGGCCATCGAGTAGAACATCGGACAGATGTCCATTGACGAACAGCGGCCAGAACGAAGCCAAAACCGGCTCAGGAGCGGGTCGGAAGTAGGCTTTGAGTACTGGCACCTGGGCCGCTACGTGAAGGAAGATCGGTCCCGCCGTCGGGCGCAAAACATGGACCAATCTCTGCTCCAGCCCCAAAACCCTCGAGCCGGCCAGACGAGCAGACCAGTCCGCAAGCTCGGGGAGGGGATCGATCACCGGCCCCCATCCGCCAGGTTTTGGCGGAGGAGGGCAGGCGACCGATTGGACGTCGTCATGATGGATCAACACGGCGACGCCCCGCGATCAGCAGTTGATCTGCGGGCCGCGGTGGGACTCACTATGCGACCCGTCCCAAGCATATTCCCGCATTCTGTCTGCGCCACGCAGATCCACGACGTACGTCAGCAGATTGGGGTCGGCCCTACCAGAGTCACGCATTGTCCGGGTGCCTTCCCAGTCAACCTGGGATGGCGAGCCGTTCCAGTAGCCCGTTGCTGGATGGGTATGGACCCAAGCCAGCAGAATGCAGTCAGGCGGCAGTAACTCGCTGACAGGCAGTCCGACAAGACCTGTGTCCTGGATTGTTACGATCGGGGAGGTGTAAATCCCGCCATTCGGAGCCGCAAAAATGATACCCGCCCATTCCCAGCGATCGTAGGCTCGAGCCGCCTCCATTTCCTGCCACAACTGCTTGGCTTTAGCGCGGATCACGCCTAGCCCGGCCGGAGTCGTGCCATTCGGCGGCGTGGTATCGTTACAGGGTTGCTGATCGGATGGTTGTGCGTACAGCGGGCTGGTGCTGGACGTGTCGGCGGGACCACCGCCTGCACCACTATACCAGTTGCTCATCGGCAGACCGATCAGTGGCTGGAACGGAATGTTGTAGCCAGTGACGCGCACGTCAGAGAGTTGCCAAGCTTGGGGCATCATGAGTTCCTTGTTGTTGGTAAACCTCGTTGAACGAGGGCTGCCGCAATCGCGGACAGGAGTGGCGGATGAGCCCAAGCGGTCTCGCGGACGTTCCGCCCTGAGCTTCCGACGATGTCTGTGTTGGTGTTTGAGGCAGTGCGTGAGGGTTACGGGCGACTCAACTCAAACCGCGCGCCGGGCAGCATGGGAAACGTCACCAGCGACACCTCCCACAACTCCACGCCCGACAGCACCCTCAGCCGCCCGTCCCGTCGCGCCTTGGCCGTCCGGAACCCGATCGACAGCCCGTCCAGCGCGCCGGCCCGGCTCAGCGCCTGGGCATAGCGGGCCTCGGCCGACCAGTCGGCGATCCGGCCCCGGACGAACAGGCCCCGGTCGTCCTCGACAATCTCGTCCCAGACCCCGACCACCGCCCGGCTCTCGTGCTGATGCAGCATCCGCACCCCGCCCGCCCCGGTCCGCAGAATGCTGTCAGCAAAGGCTCCCTTGGCCACCACATCCCCGTTCAGATCCGCCACGCCCCACAGGGAGGCGTAGCCGTGGATCAGAAGCGCGCCATCCCTCTCCCTCCCCCTCGGGGGAGGGTCGCCGAGCGCAGCGAGGCGGGGTGGGGGCGGCAAGGCGACACACAGGCGATCCGGACCCTGGCGATCCGGACGCTGGCGATCCGGGTCCGTTTCACCCGGCCCTCCCCACCCGGTCTTCGCTTCGCTTCGACCACCCTCCCCCGCCGGGGGAGGGAGAGGCACGGTCACCCCCCTCATCGCCCCGCCTCCAGCCGCGTCTCGATCCGCACCAGCGCCGCCCGCGTCGCCTCGCCCTGGGCCTCCAGCCGCGCCAGCCGTTCGGCCACCAGTCTCTGCTCGGCGACCCGCTCTTCCAGCGTGCCGATCCGCGCCGCCGCGCCCCCGGCCCACACCAGCCCCGCGATCGTCTGCACCGTCAGCGCCACGCCCAGAGCCGTGGCCAGTTTCCGGATATCGTCCATGGTTCGCTCCGCTTGGTTATGGGTGATTGGTGGTTGGTGATTGGGTGGAGTCGTCCCTACGCAACGGTGCGTGTCGCCAGCCACCAATCACCAATCACCAGTCACCTAGTCCCCCACTCCCGCCATCCGCCGCCGCTCCTCGTCCGTCAGAAACCCCGCCGCGTTCAGCCGCGCCCACAGCGCGTCCCGCTCGGGCTGCAGCGCCGGGACGGCGTCCAGATCCGGCGTGATCTCCACGCCCTGAAAACGCCCGCCCAACCACCCCGTCAGCGCGCCAGCGGTCTTCCTCACCAGAGGCACCACCGTCCCCCGCCAGAAGGCCGCATTGGCCTCGCGATAGTTGGCGTAGGTCGCGTCGCCGGGAATCCCCAGCAGCTGCGGCGGCACCCCGAACGCCAGCGCGATCTCCCGCGCCGCCGCGTGCTTGCCCTCGATGAAGTCCATGTCCGCCGGGCTCATCGTCATCGGCTTCCAGTCCAGCCCGCCTTCCAGAACCAGCGGTCGCCCGGCATTGCCCGCGCCTGCATGCGCCTCGGCCAGCTCGGCCTTCAGCATGGCGAACTGCGCCTCGGTCAGCCGCTCTCCGTCCCGGCTGTCGAACACCAGCGCCCCGCTTGGCCGCGCCGCATTGTCCAGCAGCGCCTTGTTCCAGGCCCCGGACGCATTGTGCACATCGATGGCGAAGGCCGCCGCCTCGATCGGCGAAAATCCATAGTGGTCGTCGGTCGGATGCCACAGCTTCAGATGCATCACCGGCATCCAGCCGTCCGCCGCGCGGCTGATCCGCGTCGACCGTCCGCCGACGGAGTATTCATAGGCGTCGGGCCACCCCGCCTTGCCCGGTACCACTGTCACCCGGTCGGGCCTCAGGGTCCACAGCTCCTCGATCGCGCCTTCGCCGACTGCCTCCGCATAGGCGTTCCCCGCCGTCTGCAGCGCGCCATACAGCCCCTCCAGCCACTCCGCCCCGGACTGCTCCGGATTGGGCTTCCTCAGCAGCCGCGCCACCGGATGGCCGTCGTCCCGCGTTCCGTCCGCGAACACCGTCAGCGGCGTCGCCGCGCAGGCCTCGGCGATCATCCGCACGCAGCGATAGGCAACCGCGTTCTTGCCGAACCCCTCGCTCGCCAGACTGGCATAGTCCCTCGGCGTCCACCGCGGCCGCCCCGCCCCGGTCAGGGCGATCAGAGGCCCCGCCCGGCTGTCCTTCACTTCGGGCGCGCCCAT
>JADCBH010000320.1 GCA_020253595.1 Brevundimonas sp. | reverse complement strand
TGATGCCCGCTAAGCGCGTCATCGACGCCTCAGTCATCGGGGCGGCGCTTTTCAACGAGGCGGGAACGACCGTCGCCCGCGAGTTCCTGCAGGAAGACCACGAACTGACGGCCCCCTCACTGTTGGCGCTGGAGATGGCGAGCATCGCGGCCAAGAAGGTCTGGCGCGGCGACATCTCCGTTGAGTCCGGACAAGAGGCCATGGCCGACTTGCGCGAGCTGATCCCCGGACTCTCGGACGTCGAAGACTTCGCACAGCGTGCCTATCGCCTGGCCGCAATCCATCGATTCTCGGCCTACGATGCGGCCTATCTCGCCATGGCAGAGCAGCTCGGCAGCAAGGTCGTCACACTGGACGAAAAGCTCGTCTCGAAAGCCGTCGAGCAAGGCTACGGCCACCTGGTCGAGGCGCTCCGCTAGACGGCCTCTTCACCCTCGTCGTCCCCGCCGCTGTCGGCCAGGCGTTCCACCGAGACGACCTTTTCGCCCTCGGCCGTGCGGAACACCGTGACGCCCTGGGAAGCGCGGCCCACGATACGGATCTGGGCCACCGGCGTGCGGATCATCTGACCGCCCGAGGTCACCATCAGCAGGTCGTCGCCCTCTTCGACAGGGAAGGCGGCGGCGAGGCGGTCGCCCGCGCGGCCACCCAGACCATGGGCCGTCAGCCCCTGCCCGCCCCGGCCGGTGCGGCGGTATTCGTAGGCGGACGACCGCTTGCCGAAGCCGGTCTCTGTGACCGTCAGGATGAACTGCTCGGCCGCGCCCAGTTCGGCGATGCGTTCTACCGACAAGGCGGCGTCGGCCCCTGTGCCTTCCGCGCCCTCGGCCTCCTCGTCGGCCTCGACGGACGGCGTCTCGTCCTCGCCTTCGCCGATCGCGCGACGCATGGCGTTGGCGTGCTTGACGTAGGCCGCGCGTTCATCAGGCGTGGCGTCGACGCGACCAAGGATGGCCATGGAGATGACCTCGTCGCCCTCTTGCAGGCGAACCCCGCGAACGCCGGTCGAATCCCGACCCTTGAACACCCGCACATCGTCGGCCTTGAAGCGGATGGCGCGCCCGAGCGCGGTGGTCAGCAGGACGTCGTCCTCGGCGGTGCATAGCGCCACGCCAACCATGTGGTCACCGTCTTCCAGCTTCATCGCGATCTTGCCGGCGCGATTGACCGTGGCGAAGTCCGAGAGCTTGTTGCGGCGGACGTCGCCCGAGCGGGTGGCGAACATGATGTCATAGTCGCCCCAGGTCGCCTCGTCCTCGGGCAGGGGCAGGACGTTCATGATCGAATCGCCCGGCTCGATCGGCAGCAGGTTGACGAAGGCCTTGCCGCGCGAGGTCGGCGCGCCCAGCGGCAGCCTCCAGACCTTGAGCTTGTAGGCCTTGCCGTTGGTGGCGAAGAACAGGACCGGCGTGTGGGTCGAGGCGGAGAACACGCCGACGACGGCGTCCTCGTCCTTCATGGACATGCCCGACTTGCCCTTGCCGCCGCGATGCTGGGTCCGGTAGGCGTTCAGCGCCACCCGCTTGACGTAGCCGCCGTGGGTCACGGTCACGACCATGTCTTCACGCGGGATCAGGTCTTCGTCTTCCAGCTCGAAGTCGCCTTCGCCGATGACGGTCCGGCGCGGCACGGCGAACTCGGCCTTCACCGCCAGCAGGTCCTCGCGGATGATGGCCAGGATGTTGGCGCGGTCCGACAGGATGGTCAGGTGCCCCTGGATGGTGTCGGCCAGACCCCTCGCCTCGCCGAAGATGTCGTCGCGGCCCAGGCCGGTCAGGCGGCTGAGAGTCAGGGCCAGGATGGCGCGGGCCTGCTCGTCAGTCAGATTCAGCTTGTCGCCCTCGATGAGGACGCTGCGCGGATCGGCGATCAGCTCGACCAGGGCGATCATGTCGCCGACGGGCCAGGACTTGGCCTGCAGCCGCTCGCGCGCCTCGGCCGGATCGGCCGAGGAGCGGATGATGTGGATGACCTCGTCGATGTTGGCCACAGCCACGGCCAGACCGACCAGGACGTGGCCCCGGTCCCGCGCCTTGGCCAGTTCGTACTTGATCCGCCGGACTGCGACCTCTTCGCGGAACTCCAGAAAGAGCTCCAGGAGCTTGCGAAGGCCCATCTGCTCGGGCCGGCCGTGGTTCAGGGCGAGCATGTTGACGCCGAACGACGACTGCATGGCCGAGAAGCGCCACAGCTGGTTAAGGACCACATCGCCCGAGGCGTCGCGCTTCAGCTCGATGACCAGGCGCATGCCCTGGCGGTCGGACTCGTCGCGGACGTCAGAGATGCCCTCGATCCGCTTCTCGCGCACCATTTCGGCGATGCGTTCCTGAAGCGTCTTCTTGTTCACCTGATAGGGCAGCTCGGTGACGATGATCGCCTCGCGGTCCTTGCGGATCGTCTCGATGGTGGCGACGCCGCGCACCATGACCGAACCGCGACCGTCGCGGAGCGCATTGCGGGCCCCCGTGCGGCCCAGGATCTCACCACCCGTCGGGAAGTCCGGTCCGGGCACCAGATCCAGCAGGGCGTCGTCCGACACCTCGGGATCATCCAGCAGGGCCACCGCCGCGTCGATCACCTCGCCCAGATTGTGCGGCGGGATGTTGGTCGCCATGCCGACGGCGATGCCACCTGCGCCGTTGACCAGCAGGTTCGGAATGCGGCTGGGCAGGACCACGGGCTCGAGACGGGCGCCGTCATAGTTC
>JADCBH010000032.1 GCA_020253595.1 Brevundimonas sp. | reverse complement strand
TGGACGGTCGAGATCGTTGATGGCGTGGCCACCTGGAAGGACATCAGCGACTTCTCCGGTGACGTAACGACGCCGCGCACGGGCCCGGCCGTCCCGACCGCCGCCGGCGACGGCGTGGCCTATGCCATCACCCTGGCAGACGGGACAGCCGTGACCCTGACCTTGACCGCAGGGCCCTGCGCTGATGTCGGTGAACAGACCCGGGCCCTGAACGCCACACTGACCTGGAACGATTCGACCCAGACGGCTTGCGCCGACCTGCGGAGCGCCTACCCTCCCGAGCCTGCCGCCGGCTGACCTGAGCGGCGCTGGAGGTGACCGATGCGTCCTATTCTTGCCGTCGGCCTCGTGCTCCTGGCCGCAGCGTGTTCCGAACCGGCTGTCGAGCCGCCGGCACCGGCTGAACCCGCCACCCCCGCCATCCTCGGTGGGGTTGATCTGGGTCAGCCGCTGCGGGCGCTCGGCACGGAGCCTTTCTGGGCGGTGGACATCACCACGGATGCCATCGCCTACTCCGCCGTCGACAGCGAGGGCGTCCGCGTGTCCAACCCCGGACCGACCGTGCAGGGCACGACAGCCGTCTACGCTTCCGCCGCCGAGGATGGGACCGCCCTGGTGGTCACCCTCATCGCCACCGAATGCTCGGATGGCATGAGCGACCGCACCTATCCCCTGACCGCCCGTGTCGAGTTGGGTGGCCAGACCCTGAACGGTTGCGCCGCCTCGGTGGCCTTCCTGAACAGCGAACCCCGACCTTAACGGTTCCGGCGCCCATCCTGCGTAAGGGTGGGCGTCATGACCCAGGTCGAAACACCCCAGGATCTCCGCGCCCTCACGGCGCTTCGTTTCTTCGCGGCGGCCTGGGTGGCGCTCTACGCCTTCTGGCCCAACCTCGACATCGCCGTGACGCCGAACCTGGTGGCCAAGGGCTATCTGGGCGTGGAGCTGTTCTTCGTCCTGTCGGGCTTCATCCTCAGCCACGTCTATCTGAAGGCGTTCGGTGAGGGTGGCTTTCGCTACGGCGGTTTCCTCTGGGCCCGGGTCGCGCGGGTCTACCCGCTGCATCTGGCGACGCTGATCGGTGTGGGTGTTCTGGGGCTGGGCGCCGTCGCTGCCGGCATGGCCATCGACGGGAATGTGCTCAGCTGGGAATCCCTTCCCGCCCACATCTTCATGCTTCACGCCTGGGGCCTGGCCCCCGAGGCGGGCTGGAACCACTCCTCCTGGTCGATCTCGGCGGAGTGGTTCGCCTATCTGACCTTCCCCGCCTTCGCCTTCGTCACCTGGCGGTTGCGTGAACGGCCCGTCGCGGCCGTGGCCGGGGCGCTCGCCCTGATGGGGCTGCTCTACGCGGGCTTTCAGGCCCTCGCAGGCTTTTCCCTGACCGAGGCTACTTTCCGCTGGGGCGCGCTCAGGATCGTGCCGTGCTTCGCCTACGGCTGCGCACTCTACCTGCTGCATCGCCGGGGCGGTCTGAAGCATCCCGGCTGGTTGGCGCTCGCATCGGTCGCCGGAATGGCACTGGCTGCGTCGCTTCGGGCCCCCGATGGCGTGGTCGTGGTGTTCGCGGGTGGCCTGATCCTCGCACTCGGTGCCTTGCCCAACGCCGCCGCGGGATGGCTGGCGTCCCGTCCGGCCGTCTATCTCGGAGAGATTTCCTACGCCGTCTACATGGTGCTGGTGCCGTGGCAGCTGCTGGCCGTGAACCTGGCCGCGCGCCTGACCGGGGCCGAGGACAAGAAGCTTCACCTGTTCGTTTGGCTTGCGGTCGTCCTGGCGCTGCCGATTGTCGCGGCGATCGCCTATCACCTGGTCGAACATCCGGCCCGCAAGGCGTTGCGGGGCTTGGCGGATCGCCGGGCCGCACGCGCTGCGCTGCGCCGGGACGCGCCGCAGGTCGCCTGAAACGGGACTTCAACCTTTCCCGACTATCGTCTAGGGAGAGGGCGGGCGTAACAGTCGGAAACATTCCTGCATGACGAAACGGCTCACCGCCGCTGCCCTGGCAGCGACCCTTGGCCTCTTCGCCTTGTCTCCGTCCCCTGTCCGGGCGGACGAGCCCTATTGGCAGTGCGTGACCTTCGCGCGCATGTTTTCCGGCATCAACATCTTCGGCGACGCCTGGACCTGGTGGAACCAGGCCGTGGACCGCTTCCGGACCGGCCGCGCCCCAGAGACCGGCTCGGTTCTGGTGTTCCGTCCCGAAGGCCGCATGAGCCGCGGCCACGTCGCCGTTGTGTCCGAGATCCTGACCGACCGCGTGATCCGCGTAACCCACGCCAACTGGGGTGGCAGTCGTGGCCGGGTCGAAGAAAACGTCACCGTCGTCGACGTCTCAGGTGCCAATGACTGGAGCGCGGTCAAGGTCTGGTACAACCCGATCAATGACCTGGGTACCACCGTCTACCCGACCTACGGCTTCATCTATAACTCGGCCCGGGAAGGCCTGGAGGCCGGTCGCCAGATGGCCCGCGCCGCGACCAGCGCGTCCGGTCAGCCCTGAAGTCTGACCCCATGACCTCGCCCGAATGATCCGTATCTATCGTTCGGGCTGCGCGGCCTGCGAAGGCGTGGAAATCGACGTCGAGGGCTGGACGCTTCCACCAGACACCCTCTGGATCGACCTCATCGAGCCGACCCGCGAGGAGGATGTCGCGATCGAGAATGCGCTGGGTCTGTCGATCCCCACTCGCGAGGAAATGAACGAGCTGGAGGCCTCGAGCCGCCTCTATCGCGAGAACGGCGCGACCTATTGCACCGCCGACATCCTGCACAACTCCGAGGCCGAGCTGCCCACGGTTGACCCTGTCACCTTCATCCTGACGCATGGGCCGCTGGTAACGATCCGCTACTTCGACCCTCGCCCTTTCACCATTTTCACCGATCGGCTCGAACGCGCTCCGTCGATGTGCGAGTCGGGTGCCGACATGTTCCTGAACCTGATGGAGGCCATCATCGACCGGGCCTCAGAGGTCTTGTCGCGGGTCGCCGCCAAGGTTGAAGGCGTCTCCAGCCACGTGTTCGCGGGCCGCAAGACCGTGGGGTACGAGCACCTGATCACCAAGCTGGGTCGATCCCAGATCGCCAACAGTCGCATCGAGCAAAGCCTGTCCGGCCTCTCCCGGGTCTTCGCCTTTGTTGCGCTGGATGAACGGCTCGAAATGGAAGGCGAAAAGCGCGAACACCTGAAGTCGCTCGGCCGCGACGCCACCAGCCTTCTCGGCCACAGTCAGGCGGTGGCGGCCGGTATCAACTTCCAGCTCTCGGCCACCCTGGGACTGATCAACATCCAGCAGTCGTCTATCTTCAAGGTGTTTTCCCTGGTGACCGTCGCCCTGATGCCTCCGACCCTGATCGGCGCGGTCTACGGGATGAACTTCGAACATATGCCCGAGCTGACCTGGCCCTTGGGATATCCCATGGCGCTGATCCTGATGGTCCTGTCGTCGGCAATCCCGCTGATGTGGTTCAAGCGGAGGGGCTGGTTCTGACCCGCCCTACTCGGGCTTGATCGACAGCTGGAAGGCGACCAGACCCTGAGAGACGTCTCGATCGAAGCCCTCGCCGCCCCGCAGGCCCTCCGCCTCGACTTCGCGATAGACGAGGCCAAACGAGCCCTGCATGTGTCCGCGCCGCAGGGCGACACCGACCGACGCATCGCCAAGGAAGGAGCCGGAATCGCGGCTGACCCCCGAACTGGCAAAGTCGCCATCCCGGGTGCGCGCGAAGTTGTAGCCGACGGCCGTCCCGGATCCGGCGGCATACAGGTACCACCGCGCGCGATCACCGAAGGCTTCCGAGCCCTCGGGAACAACGCCGTCCAGATCACCGCCGATGGTCAGCGTCGCGCCCGCCTCGGCGCGCCCCCCGCGATCACCGACGCCGACCCCGGCATGAGGTGTCAAGGTCACTTCCAGACCCGACGCTGTATAGCCCCGCGCCGCCTGCCAGCCGCGCGTATAGCTCAGATCATAGCCGTCCGCGTCAAAGGCAGCCTGGTCGAGCGGCGTGAGCGGAAGCGGTGAGCCGTCGGCCCGACGCAGTTCACCGCGTTGACGCAGGCGAAGCCGGTCCGCGAAGCCGTCTCCCTCGTGCCAGATGTCTCTGGTGGTCGTGGCGGCGAGCGGGCTGCCCGCGGCGATCGGCTCGTAGTCGGCCGCGAACTCGAGCGCCGGACCGAACTCACGCCCGGCCGCGGAGTTGAAACCGGCCTGACGGTTCAGCTGGGCGGTAATGGCGGCCGTGTCACGGCGCTGATCT
>JADCBH010000319.1 GCA_020253595.1 Brevundimonas sp. | reverse complement strand
AGGTGCTGCTGGCCGCTTTGACTTACATCAAGGTTGGAAAATCCCAGGCGTGGAAGGTCAATCTTCGCAACGTGGAGACAAAATCATGCCGCCGCACGACATACTCCTTCATCTTGACGCATACCCCGAAGCGACCTCGACCGAGGCGATTGATCAAGCCGTGCGATTTGTCGGCACGATTGGCGGGGATCTGTCAGCCATAGCGGTTGAGGTGCACATCCAACCTCCAAACAATCGTCTAGCCAACCATCTGATCGGCCTCAGCAACATGGCGCTGGAAGAGGAACGAAAGAGCCGCGAGTTCTGCGCTGCGGCGCTTGGGACGTTCACATCAAGGGCTCGCGAGGCCGGCGTTTTTGGCGAGGCTATCCACGTAAGGGCTGACCTTTACGCTGTCGCAGCCTGTGTTGCCGAGCGGTCTCGGACACGCGACTTGTGTATCGTGCCTGTTGCTTCGCAGTTGGACGGTCAGCGCGCTGTGGTTGAGGCTGTAGTCTTCGGGTCGGGTCGCCCTGTTCTGACCTTCTGCCCGGGAACCGCGGATCTCCCAGTCGCCGGTCCAGATAGCGTCGTCCTTGCATGGGATGGGAGCCGCACGGCCGCGCGCGCCATGGCAGACGCCATGCCGATCCTGCGGAAGGCTCGCGCGGTCACGGTGCTTACCGTGACAAATGACAAAGCGTCCACCCGCGCTGGTCTGGGCCATGACGTCGTGCGACATCTGGGAGTCCACGGCATAAACGCCATGGCTGAAGAGATTGAACGTGATGACCGTCGAATAGGGGTCGTGTTTTCTGACTACATCGTAGCGAACCGTCCAGGACTTTTCGTCATGGGAGCCTATGGTCATTCTCGTGCAAGAGAGTTTGTCTTGGGCGGAGCGACAGAATACATGCTACATCATGTTCCCGTGTCCATGCTACTTTCGCATTAGCGATGGGGCTGCTTGGGTCGTGGCATGTTGCGGATGGCAAGCCGGATGCTTGCGGTGCATGGTGAACGATCTGGCATCGTACCCTAGACAGTCACGCGCCTGACCTCAGTCTGGCCGGGTGTCCGCAACCGGTCGAGAACGGTCGTGGGCTCCAGATGGTGGAGCAGGCGTTTCTGCCGTCTACCGCCCCCGCCCCTTCGCCTGATCCGACAGCACCGCCCTGCCCAGATTGGCCAGAGCCGCCTTCAGCGCATCGGGCGCGCCCTCGACTGACTGTTTCAGTTCCGCCTCCACGGCAGCGTCCAGCGGCTCGATCCGGCGGCGCGCGCCCTTGGTAGAGGCGGCCGGAGCGGGCAGGGGCTTCACCGGGCCTTGCGCGATCCGCAGCGTCGCGACGGCGCCTTCGCCCAGGAACAGGTTCACCCGCTTCAGGATATCGGCCGACTGGTGCTGCACCAGCAGCGCCGCTGGGCCGGCGACGCGCAGTTCCAGCGTCCCGCCCATCCTTTCACCATTTGCGCCCGCGCGTCCCTTGGTCAGCTTCTGAGGACGGGTGACCCGCGCCAGCTGATCCCCGACGATCTCGCGCCAGCGCGGTTCCAGCGCGCCGGCACCGCGCCCAAACTTCGCGTCCAGCGCCTTGATGAAGGGGGCCAGCGTCCGCCCGGCGGGCGGCGCGGGGCGCGGCATGGGCCGGGTCCGTCGCCGCGACAGGATCTCGCGGGCCTCGCTTTCGGTGGGCAGATCGCGCGCCATGGCCTCTATATAGCGCGCACCATGCCCGCCGTCGCCCCAAGCCGTTCTGACCTCGACGTCGCCGCCCTGCGCCGTGCCTTGCTGGACTGGTACGACGCCAACGCGCGGTCCCTGCCGTGGCGCCGCCCGCCGGGATCGAGGGCCCCCGTCGATCCCTACCGCGTCTGGCTGTCGGAGGTGATGCTGCAGCAGACGACCGTGCCGCATGCCACCCCGTACTTCGAGCGGTTCACTGCCCGTTGGCCGACAGTCTCGGACCTCGCGGCGGTCGAGGACGGTGACCTGATGGCCGCCTGGGCGGGGCTCGGCTACTACGCCCGCGCCAGGAACCTGCTGGCCTGCGCCCGGGCGGTGGCCCGGGATCACGGCGGCGTCTTCCACGACACCGAGGCCGGTCTGTTGGCCCTGCCGGGTGTGGGCGCCTACACCGCTGCTGCCGTCGCGGCCATCGCCTTTGATCGCCCCGCCAATGTCGTCGACGGCAATGTCGAGCGCGTGATCGCCCGCCTGTTCGCCGTGGAGACGCCGGTGCCCGCCGCCAGGCCGGAGCTGAAACGGCTGGCCGGTTCGCTGGTGGCCGATGACCGTCCGGGAGACTGGGCCCAGGCCTTGATGGACCTCGGCTCGACCGTCTGCCGACCAAGGTCGCCCTTTTGCCTCATGTGCCCGATCCGCGAGCATTGCGCCGGCCTCGCCACCGGCGAGCCGGAACGTTTTCCGGTCAAGACCAAGAAGGCCGTCAAGCCCCATCGTCAGGGCGTCGCCTGGGTGTTGCGGGACGGAGCGGGCCGCGTCGCCCTGGTCCGCCGCCCGGACAAGGGGCTGCTGGGCGGCATGCTCGGACTTCCGACCGGCGAGTGGGGCGAAGGTCCGCTGGACGATGCCCCGCCCGTGATCGCCGACTGGCGCGATGCGGGTGCCGTCGAGCACGTCTTCACCCACTTTTCGCTGACGCTGTGGGTGAGGGTGGCGAACGGTCAGGGTGACTTCGTCTGGACGGCGCAAGTTGAAGCGGCCGAGGCTCTGCCGACGGTATTCAGGAAGGCGCTTATCGCGTCGTCACGATGCTGAGCTCGCCGATCCGGTTCCTGGGGACGACCACCACCTGATCGCCCAGCCGCTCGAAAGCCAGGTCGACGAAGGCGTCGCCGACCTGAAGGCGACTGATCATCAGCCGCTCAGTCCCCGTCGGCAGGGTCGGCGACGTCACTGTGATGGTTTTCGACGCCGCGTCGATCTCGATGCCCAGCGCGGCCTGCAGCATCAGGAACACCGACCCCGCCGCCCAGGCCTGGGGCAGGCAGGCGACCGGATAGGCGACAGGGCCTTCGCCCGGCTCGCGATCGAAGCCGCAAAACAGCTCGGGCAGCCGCAGCTGGAAGCGGCTGGCCGCGCCATAGATCTCGCCCAGGATCATGGCCGCAGCGTCGCGCTCGCCGTACCGGGCCATGCCGGCCACCGCAAGAGAGGTGTCGTGCGGCCAGACCGAGCCGTTGTGATAGCTCATGGGATTGAACCGCGCCTGCCCTCGGGCCAACGTCCGGATGCCCCAGCCGGACCGGAATTCCGGGCCCAGCAGCCGCCGCGCCACTGCCCGCGCCCTTTCCACCGACGGCAAGCCGGTGAACAGCAGGTGCCCGGCGTTAGAGCCGATGGCCTGGCAAGGCGCGCCGTCGCCATCCAGCGCGATGGCATAGAACTGCTCGTCCTTGATCCAGAACCGCTCCTCGACCAACTGGCGGACTTCCTCGGCGCGCATGTGCCAGGCGCGGGCCCGGCCGTCGGTCAGCTGTTCGCCGAGCTCGGCCATCGCCTGCCAGGCGGCATAGGCATAGCCCTGGACCTCCAGCAGGGCGATCGGCCCCTTGGGGAAGCGGCCGTCGGCGTGGAAGATGGAGT